>CANFSD010000031.1 GCA_947449515.1 Bacteroidota bacterium | reverse complement strand
TTTAATTTCTGGAGCGAAGGAAATCCTCCTGAACATGAAACCATTTTGCCTTTTACACGTATTATGGGCGGACCAATGGATTATACCCCAGGCATCTTTAAAATAAAGAAAAGCTACTACATGCCTGGCGTAAAAGAGCAAGTGCATACCACGCTAGCTAAACAATTGGCCTTATATGTTACCCTTTATAGTCCAGTACAAATGGTTACAGATTTACCAGAAAACTATTTAGCCAAACCAGATGCATTCCAATTTATTAAAGACGTTGCCGTTGATTGGGACGACACTAAAATTCTTTTGGCCGAACCAGGCGATTTTATTGCCACTGCTAGAAAAGCAAAAGGTACAAATAATTGGTTCGTGGGTGGTATTACAGACGAACAAGCAAGAACAATGGAAATTGATTTCAGCTTCTTAGATAAAGGTAAAAAATACACCTTAACTGTATACAAAGACGCTACAGATGCAAGTTGGGATAATAATCCAGAGGCATATGTAATTGAAACTATTGTAATCACTAACAAGACAAAATTAAAAGTTAACCTCGCAAGAGGAGGTGGATTTGCCATGAGCATTTTTCCTAAAAAATAAATTTATTACCCTAAAGAAAACAGCCTTCAGAGGCTGTTTTCTTTTATACCAATTACGATGATTAAAGTATACGGAATTAAAAATTGCGATACCATGAAGAAGTCCTTCGATTGGCTCAACGCAAACAATATTGCATTTGAATTTCATGACTATAAAAAGCTTGGGGTCGACCAAAAAACTTTGCAGCATTTACTCCAACAATGTACGCTCCAAACCTTGATCAATACCAAAGGAATCACCTACAAAAAGCTGAGTGAAGAAGAAAAAGTGCTATGCCTAAAAGCCAACACTGCCCTACCCCTTTTGCAAGAAAAAACTTCCATGATTAAGAGGCCTATCCTTCAATTAGAAGGAGAAATTCTACTTGGGTTCGACCCGAATAGTTGGGCTGAAAAATTAAAATAACACCTAAAACTACCCCAATAGACTCCTTTTTGAGTGTCTAATCATTTGCCCACCACCCATCTGAAGCGCCTCATATGGGGATAATTATGAACAAATTAAGCTGCTAAATGGAATTAGTTTCGTTAGCAGTTGTAAAAAGTTCATGGGTAACAATCAAATACAAAAAATGAATCCTCCCCGGGAGTGGGGTTGGGCACAAAATCTACTTTGGGTTTTGGGGAGAATAATTGTTGTAGCAATCTTCTTAATGCTTTGCCAGCAGCGAGCCAAAGCGCAACAAACCGCAGTCTATACAGATGAAATGGCCATTTACAATCGTGGCCTGGAATTGTTTGACAAAGAAAAATATGCGGAAGCACAAACCCAATTTGAGGCCTATGCCAATGCAGGCAAAAACAATTTAAATGTAATTAATGCCAAATACTATGCAGCCGTTTGTGCCATGGAATTGTTTAATGGCGATGCCGAATACCGATTATTGCAAATTATCTCCCAATATCCAGAAAACACCAAAGCTCAATTAGCCCAATTTCAAATTGGCAAACTGCAATACAGAAACAAAAACAATAAACAGGCTGTAATTGCACTCGACCATGTACAACAAAAATATTTAAGCGGTCCTGAGCTGAAAGAATTTTATTTTATTTATGGCTATTCGCTTTTTAAAGTAGAGCGTTTTGATGATGCCAAAACAGCTTTTAAATCTATTAAAGACGAAAAAAGCAAATACTATGATGCCTCCAATTATTACTATGGTTACGTTTGCTATAAATCTGGGGCCTACGACGAAGCATTAGAGCATTTTGGAAGAGTTAAATACCATAAAACCTTTGGCCCACTTTCAAGTGTATACGTTGCCCAAGTTTATTTTGCAAGAAAACAATACTCAGAAGTTATTAGCTTTTGCGATACCATTAGCAATCCAGATGTAAGCAATGATGTGGCAGGTTTAATGGGTCAATCTCACTACCAATTAAAACAATTTACTGCAGCCATTCCTCATTTAGAAAAGTTTATGACGGCTGCTCCTGTTGCTCCAGGTAACAATGACTACTACATGCTTGGCTACTGCTATTTCCAAAACAAACAATACGACAAAGCGGTAACTCAATTCTTAAAAGTAGATGTTGCCATAGATAGCATTGGCCCCATTGTGCAATATAACCTTGCTAATACTTACTTAAAATTAGAAAACAAAACAGCAGCTAGGGCCGCATTTGAAAATTGCTATAACATAGATTCAACAGGCAAACTCGCTGAGTCGGCCTTGTTTTTCTCTGCTAAAATATCTGATGAACTAAATTTACAAGGCCTTGCAATGGCCAGGTATGTGAAGCTAATAGACAAGTTTTCTGATGGCCAATACATTGAAGAAGCCAGAGCTAATTTAGGCAATATGCTCCTCAATGCTAAAAACTACAGAGAGGCCATTAAAATTTTAGAAGGCATTAAAAACCCAAGCAAACAAGACCTTACCAATTTACAACGCGTAAATTATTACCGCGCAGAAGAACTATACTTAAACAATAATTACCCAGAGGCAAAAGTATTATTGCAAAAAGTAATAGCGGTTAATTACGATCCAAAAATGAAAGGCTTGGCCCACTTCTGGCTTGCAGAGCTAGATTACAAAGACCAACAATACAATTCGGCTATTACCAATTTGAATCAATTTCAAGGTATCAATGAAATTAAAACAACAAGGTTTTATGCGCATTCATATTATAACCAAGGATATGCTTTCTTAAAAATCAATCAATTCAGTAAAGCCATTGAAGCCTTTATTAAGTATCAAAACTTAGAGAAAAACCCAAGCAATCCGGAAGCCTATACCGATGCA
This sequence comes from Bacteroidota bacterium, assembly GCA_947449515.1. GTDB lineage: Bacteria > Bacteroidota > Bacteroidia > UKL13-3 > UKL13-3 > B1. The sequence continues at coordinate 10,056 of CANFSD010000031.1, read as the reverse complement.
GTTGTAAGAACTGCCGATTGTTATTTCGCTGAAAAGAACTACAATAAAGCAATTGAATATTATACCGTTTTGGTGCAAAAAGATTTAAATGGTGCCGATTACGCCTTGTACCAAAAAGCTATGATACTTGGCGTTCTTGGGAGAAACGATGAAAAAATAAATGCCCTCAGTGCCATTGAAAAGAACTTTCCAAAATCTCCTTACATAGACGATGCTGTTTTTGAATTGGCTGATATCTACCTTAAAACCGAAGACTTCAACAAAGCAATTACAGCCTTCCAATCATTGATAAGCAATTACCCAAGATCAATCTATTCTAGAAAAGCCATATTAAATAAAGCCTTGGCATTGTTTAATATTCACCGTGATGATGAAGCTTTGGAAGACATCAAGAAATTAATTATCAATTACCCTAGCAGTGACGAAGCGCGTGAAGCCTTACCAATGGTTCAAAATATTTTTGTAAACCAAGGTAAGGGTGAAGAGTATTTAGAATTCATCAAAGTACTGCCAAATGTGGTTATCTCAGCTTCTACACAAGATTCGTTGAGTTATGAATCTGCATTTAAATTATACGAAAAAGAAAACTACGAAAAAGCCAGTAAAGGTTTTGGGACCTATATTTCGCGCTTCCCTGGAGGTTATTTCATTCTTAAGGCAAACTACTTTAAGGCAGAAAGCGATTACAAATTAAAGAAATACGACGATGCCTTGGTATCCTATGAATACGTTGCAAATTCATTAAGAAGTGAATACTCTGAAAGATGTACCAGACAAAGTGCAGTGCTTTTAAACATGCGCAAAAATTACGACCGCGCCTATGAATATTTTGCCGCATTGGAGAGAATTGCAAGCAACAAAGACAACTTGCAATTGGCCTACTTAGGGCAAATGAAAACCTGCGCATATCAAGGTAAAATGGACTCTGCAGCTGTAGCCTCTCAAAAATATTTAAACAGCGGCGTGGCTCAAAAAGATGGAATCATAGAAGCGCAAACTTATTTAGGTCGTTACTACATGGCTCACCAAAAATTGGATTCGGCCCAAACTGCCTTTAATGCCGTTTTGAAAGAAACCAAAAACATTTTTGGAGCAGAGGCTAAATTCAATATTGCCTTAATACAATACTTGAGAAAAGAATACAAGGTTGCACAGAAAACCATTTTCGAACTCAATGATAAATTCAGCGCTTTTGACGCTTGGGTAGTAAAAGGTTTTGTGCTGCTTGCCGATACCTATATCAAACAAAATGATTTGTTTCAAGCCAAAGCAACTTTGCAAAGTATCTTAGACAATTACGACGGACAAGATATTATCGATCAATGTAAATCAAAACTGGCGGAGATCATTGAACTGGAAAAAGTACAGAAAGCAGAATCGCAAAAACAAATTGAGCAACGCATTAAACAAAACGAAAAGTAAGCATTTATGAAAAATAACATCATCTATACTTCTTTATTGCTTTTCATTTCAATAGTCCTAAGCAATCAAGCCTTTTCTCAACAAAACGATAGTTTGTTAAAGGACAATAAAATTGAGGTAATAAAAGATTTTATGCCTGTATTATCTGAGGCCATAAAAATTCCTGTAAACCCTAATCCAGAAAAGCCAAGCTTTGAAAGGCCTGTATTTACCTATGCGGTTTCCGACCAACAATATACCGTTAAGCCTACCATTTATACCATTAAGCCTTTAAGCTTAGGAACCATGTTATTGCCAAAATTAAAAGGCAATTATACCAAAGTAGGTTATGGAAATTACAATATGCCTTTGGTAGAAATTGGGTTCAATACCGTTAGAAATAAAAAATACCAAGCAGGTATTTTTATTCACCACCTTTCTGCAAATGGCAACGACAATTACACCAATTTTTCAAATAGCGATGCCAATGCTTATTTCAAAAACTTCTTTGCAAAAGGTGTATTTACTATTGACGCAGGCTTTCAAAGAAATATGGTAAACCTTTATGCAACGCCAACAGACATCATTAAACCTCTTGCCGAACCTAGTATTGTTTACCATGCGTATGAGGCAAACATGAATTATTTATCTTTAAGTAAAGACAGCAATAACCTTACTTATAAAATTGACTTTAATTATTACCATTTCAACAACTCAAATTCATACAATGAAAATGACGCGGCAATAAAAGTTAAATTGGCAAAACATAGTTCAAATATTCCTTTTGAATTACTTGCTGGTTTGCGTATAAATAACAATTCCATTTTTAAAGCAAATTTACCTAACAGCAATTACCAAAGAATTTACTTTGATTTAAACCCGCAAATATTTTTAACGGGTACCAATTATTATATCAAAGGTGGTTTCAATTCAACCATCAGCAGTGATTCTGCTGGTGCAAAATTTCATTTCTTTCCAAAGGCAGAAGCTGCATATAATATCGTACCAAAAAAACTTAGTATTTATGCTGGTTTAACGGGTAATTTAAATGCCAATACCTACAGAAACATAGCCGCAGTTAATCCTTTTGCAACGGATATTTCTTTAAAAAACACCATCTATAAAGTTGAAGTATACGGCGGCCTTAAAGGAGAATTAGGTGCCAAAACAAGTTTCAGCCTAAGCACTTCTTCTGCTTCGGTTCAAAACTTAGTATGCTTTACAAAAGATTCAAGTAAGGCAGATCAATGGTTGGTTTACGATGAAGGCAATTCAAAAATCACCACTTTGGCTGCAGGTATTCAACACCAATACAATGAAAAATTTAGGTTAGGATTAAGCACAACTGTAATTGGTTACGAACTAAAAAACCTCAAAAACGCTTTCTCCTTGCCTCAATTCGAAACCAAATTAAACAGCACCTATAATATTGCTGATAAATTTTTAATCAAACTGGATTTAATTTATTGGGGCGAACGCTACGGACGCATAGATGCACACAGAGCAGATGGCACATTTGCCAGTGAATCATTTAAAATGTTACCCTTTCTCGATTTAAATTTCGGTATCGATTACAGGTACAGCAAAACAGTTTCGGCTTTTATTAATTTTAACAATTTAGCAAATAACCGCTACCAAAGATTTTATGGTTATACCGTTTACGGTACCAATATTTTAGGTGGCTTTACATTTACTTTCTAATACAAAAAACATGGGATCATTTAAAGTAGTTGGTGGCAATCAATTAAAAGGTGAAATAATACCTCAAGGTGCAAAAAACGAAGCATTGCAAATTATTTCTGCAGTATTATTAACAGCCGAAACAGTTGAAATATCTAATATTCCAGCCATTAGAGATGTTTTAAAATTGATAGAACTCATTGGCGAATTAGGTGTAGAGGTAAATAAAATTAGCGAGGATACTTATACCTTCCAAGCCAAAACTGTTAACCTCGATTATTTATTGAGCGAAGAATTTAAAACCAAAGGTGCTGCCTTAAGAGGTTCAATTATGATTATTGGACCACTCTTAGCTCGCTTTGGATTGGCCTATATTCCTGAACCAGGTGGAGATAAAATTGGCCGCCGTCCGGTTGATACGCACTTAAGAGGTTTTGAAAACCTTGGTGCAACTTTCGAACACATGCACCATGAGCGCTTTTACAAAATCAATGGCAAAGAACTAAAAGGTGCTTACATGTTACTTGATGAAGCTTCTGTTACAGGTACAGCCAATATTTTAATGGCTGCTACATTGGCCAAAGGCAAAACAAGTATTTATAATGCCGCAAGCGAACCTTACATCCAACAATTATGCAAAATGCTCAATAGCATGGGTGCAAAAATTACAGGTATCGGTTCGAACCTATTGCATATTGAAGGAGTTGACTCATTGGGTGGTTGCAAACACCGCATGTTGCCAGATATGATTGAAATAGGCAGTTTTATTGGTTTAGCAGCTGCAACCAATTCAGACATCACCATAAAAAATTGCGCAATTCCAAGTCTTGGTTTAATCCCAAAAATGTTTCAAAGAATGGGTATTCACATGGAAATTATTGGCGATGATATTCGTATCCCAAACCAAGATTCTTATAAAATTGAAACACTTATTGATGGTTCAATTCTTACCATAAAAGATGGTATTTGGCCAGCCTTTACACCCGATTTAATTTCAGTTGCCTTGGTAACAGCTACCCAAGCAAAAGGCAGCGTTCTCATTCACCAATGGATGTTTGAAAGCCGCTTGTTCTTTGTCGACAATCTAATTGACATGGGTGCTAAAATTATTTTATGTGACCCTCACCGCGCTGTTGTTATTGGTTCGAACCGAGAAACCAAACTGAGAGGAATTAATATGTCTTCGCCAGACATACGTGCAGGTGTTTCTATGTTAATTGCCGCCCTAGCTGCGCAAGGAACCAGCACCATTAACAATATAGAACAAATTGACCGTGGCTACCAAAATATTGATGCCAGGTTAAGGGCAATAGGTGCAGATATTACGCGCATTTCATGAGAAAATTAGCTGTATGCATTGCATTTTCTTTGCTGGGTATTTTGCCATCAAAAGCGCAAACCCCAGCAATTGGCGATACCCTACCTAATTTTTCATACCAGGGTCAGTTTGCCAAACCCTATTACCTAAAAGACCTAAAAGGATCCTATGTATTGGTTCATTTTTGGGCTTCATGGAATGAGGAAAGCAGGAAAATGCAAATGAATTACATCGAAACTTTTGCCAGTTTTAAAGACCGTAAATTCAAGGCAGGAAGAAAGTTTTATATCATCAGTGTAAGCCTCGATGAAAGTAAAAATATTTGGGAACTTTCACTAAAAAAAGACAAGCTGCCTTGGAAAAACCAAGCCTGTGATTTTATGGGCTGGAACTCCCCCATCGTTCAAAAATGTGGTGTTAAAAATATACCCTGCAATTTCTTGTTAGACCCTGAAGGGAAAATTATTGCCGTAAACATTAGTAACGGCCAATTAGAAGAAATTCTAAACGATTTATAAGGTGTCACATTGTCACCCAAATGGGCATGGCAAAAAATTTGCGTAAAAGCATTAGAAAAGGATAAAGTATGCACAATCAGGAAGAAATAAATAAAGAAGAAATGGAGTTTAAGTCAGACAGTACGCATATCGACGAGGAATTGAAAGCTGCGGCCGATGAAATTGAAAACAAGGAAGCAACTGCCACAGTTGAAGAAAATGTCAGTGAAGAAGACAAACTAAAAGCAGAATTGGCATCTGTTCAAGACAAATATTTACGTCTCTATTCTGAGTTCGAAAATTATAAAAGAAGAACCACAAAAGAGCGCGCCGATCTATTTAAAACTGCCAATCAAGAGTCTATTCTGGCCATGCTGCCGGTATTAGACGATTTTGAAAGAGCGTTAGCAGCCATGCCGCAAACAGAGGAAAACCAAAAAATTAGAGAAGGGGTAGATTTGATTTACAATAAATTTAAAAACACCCTTACCCAAAAAGGCCTAAAAGAAATGGAAGCCAATGGAAAACCATTTGATCCAGATTTCCATGAAGCCATTACCAAAATTCCTGCTCCTACAGAGGAATTGAAAGAAAAAATTGTGGATGTTTTGGAAAAAGGATACTTCCTTCACGACAAAGTTATCCGTTTTGCTAAAGTTGTAATAGGCGAATAAGACATGGCTAAAAGAGACTACTATGAAATTCTTGGCGTAAGCAAAAATGCCTCCGCAGATGAAATTAAAAAGGCCTACAGACAAATGGCCATCAAGTTTCACCCAGATAAAAATCCGGGTAATAAAGAAGCGGAAGATAAATTTAAAGAAGCCGCAGAAGCATACGAACACCTTAGCGATAGCGATAAAAAAGCACGCTACGATAGATTTGGACACCAAAGCATGGGTGGTGGTGGGCAATCCGGTGGTATGAATATGGATGACATATTCAGCCAATTCGGCGACGTATTTGGCGATGGGCATCCATTTGAATCTTTCTTTGGTGGCAGCCAAAGAAGAGGTGGCGGTGGGCGTCGTCAGAAAGTAGGCACCAACCTCCGTATCAAAGTAAAACTCACTTTGCAAGAAATTGCCACAGGAGTTGAAAAGAAATTAAAAGTTAACAAACAAGTATCATGTAATACCTGCGGTGGCAATGGCGCTAAAGATAAATCATCTTTTAAAAATTGTGGCACCTGCGGTGGCTCTGGCCAAGTAAGAAAAGTTACCCAAACCTTTTTGGGTCAAATGGCCACTACTTCAACCTGCCCTACTTGTAATGGCGAAGGTTCTGTTGTTACCTCTAGCTGTGGTTCATGCAAAGGCTCTGGCCGCATGGAAGGTGAAGAAGTAATTACTGTAAATATACCTGCAGGTGTTGCAGATGGTATGCAATTATCAATGAGCGGTAAAGGTAATGCGCCAGAACGTGGTGGCATCCCTGGCGATTTAATTATCCTTATTGAAGAAATTGAAGACCCTGTTCTAAAAAGAGATGGCAACAATATCATCTTCGACCTATACCTTAACTTTGCAGATGCTGCTCTTGGAACCCAAGTTGAAATCCCAACTGTGAGCGGTAAAGTCAAATTAAAGATAGACGCTGGAACCCAAGCGGGTAAAATACTCCGTTTAAGGGGCAAAGGAATACCTGAATTAAACTCTGGCTATCATGGCGACCAATTGGTTCAAGTGAACGTTTGGACGCCTAAAAAGATGAGTGCAGAAGAAAAAACCATGCTGGAAACTTTGCGCAATTCAGAAAACTTCATGCCAAAGCCAGATAAAAATGATCATGGCTTTTTCGATAGAATGAAAGAGTTCTTTAATTAGAACCTAGGGCAACCTAAATAACCTCGTTTACCGCCAGATAAATTAAAGTAGACTCCAACACTGCTATAAAAATAACTATCTGGTGGTAACCACGAGCGTTTAAACAAGTTACCAGTCATTTGATTGGTAGTACTCACATTAATAGTATTACTCCAATACAAACAAACGCTTCTGTTCAAGCGATAGCCCATATTAAATCCTAAAGATCCAATCATCGCTGTAGGCTTTGCCTTGATGTCTTTACCAGAGTTAATCTGACCTTCATAACCAACTGAAGACACTACTTTGTCTTCACTTTCGGTGATAATATTGGTTAAAAAATACTTTGACCTGAATGAAGTTGCACCTAAACCCATTTGAAGGTTAAAGGTAAAATTACTCTCGGTTAAACCAACATTGTGGTTAAAACTGTAATTAACCATTGCATAGGCATCGTCAAAATCACAATAAGCACCCTGGGTATTTTCTGATTTCAAGGTCATTAAATGACCATGTCTGTATTCAAGACCAACCTCAATATCATCATTGATTTGCTTGTTTACACTTAGAAAATAAGTAGGGATTAACTCTTTGTAATCACCAAAATTTCTAGTTATGGTGTAATCCATTTGATTGGTTACATATAATCCATAACCAACACCTCCTCCAAAACGGAAATCGGAAATGTCAAATCTACTGCGGCGTGGCGCATTAAATGTTGTTGAGCTTTTACCAAATGATGTTAGGGACATACATTCAATAAAACAACTCAAAATTATCATTACAATAATTTTATTTTTCATAAGGGCTTTGTTTTATCGTCTACAAAATTAACGAAAAAAAAATGGCATTCAAGCTATAAAACCTTAAAAATCAGGAAAACTGTATGCATTTAAGGGAAACTTTTTGTGGTGTTTTATTGAAATTCCTTTTTAAAAACATTTTTTTCCATAATCGTTGATTTTAGGAATTTCATTTTATTAACTTACTTGCGTATATGATTCTTGAAATTGAAAACCTTACCAAAACCTACCAAAACCATGTTGCCCTGCGTAACATAAACCTTAATATAAAGAAAGGTGGAATTTTTGGTCTACTCGGACCAAACGGAGCAGGTAAAACAAGTTTAATTAGAATTCTTACCAATATTACAGAAGCAGATTCTGGCACTATATTATTTAATGGTGTACCGATTAACCAAAACCATATTTACCAAATGGGCTATTTGCCAGAGGAACGTGGACTCTATAAAAAGATGACGGTTAAAGACCAACTGCTTTATTTTGCCGAACTCAAAGGCCTTCAAAACAAAGAAGCAAAAATCCGCCTTAAATATTGGGTCGATAAATTTGAAATAAAAGATTGGCTGGGCAAAAAGGTTGAAGAACTTTCTAAAGGGATGCAGCAAAAGGTTCAATTCATTGCCACAGTGCTGCACCAGCCTTCCTTAATTATATTAGACGAACCTTTCTCTGGGTTCGATCCAATTAATGCGCAACTATTGGTTGACGAGATTTTACAACTGAAAGCCAATGGCGCAACCATTATTTTTTCTACCCACCGCATGGATTCTGTTGAACTGCTCTGCGACCAAATAGCTTTAATCAATAAATCGGAAAAGATTTTAGATGGAAGCGTAAACGAAATTCAACAGCAATTCAAACAACATAAATTTGCACTTAAATACCATGGTCAGGTATTATTAAATGATCACCTATTTAAAATCTCTAAAGAAACTGAAAGCAATGGCATTCATACCTGTTTGTTAGAATTAAACAATGCCATGACCAACAATCAAATTCTGCAAGCGCTTCTTCAAAAAAACATTTCCATCCTTTCGTTTGGCGAACAACTCCCAAGTATGGAAGAAATTTTTATCCAAGCGGTGAACCAAAAATCTAATAGCAATCTCCATGCATAAAATATTTTTAATCTGTAAACGCGAATACCTAAGCAGGGTTAAAAAGAGATCATTTCTATTAATGACCCTATTATCGCCCCTGTTAATTGCCTTGTTCTATGGTATGATCTTTTATTTCAGTATCAATAAAAATATCACCGAAGAAAAGAAAACCATTCTCGTTTGCGATGAAAGCGGGCGTTTTGAAAACAAATTAGAGAATTCAAAATTGGTGCATTTCCAATACAAACAACTCAAACCAGCTGCATTTGAAAAAACTTTAAATGAATCTGGCATTGAAGGAATATTGTGGGTGCGCGACAGCGCAAGTAACCTTAGCTACGAATTAATTGCCAAAGAACAAGTAGGAATCGGACTCACCAATACCATTGAAAATAAACTTGAGAAAATTATTAAAAACGAAGCCTTAGCCGCCAAAGGCATCAATGAAACCACACTGGATGAAATCAATAATTTAAGCGTAAACATCAATACCCAAATAAAAACTAAAATTGGTTTCGAAAAATCTAACAGCGACGCAAGCAGTATTCTAGGATTCCTAGGCGCCTTTCTCATTTATTTCTTCATCTTTTTATATGGTGTACAAATAATGAAAGGGGTAATAGAAGAAAAAACAAACCGTATTGTTGAAGTCATCATTTCTTCTGTTAAACCCTTTCAACTAATGATGGGTAAAATAATTGGCATTGCTTTAGTTGGCATAACCCAGTTTGCTATTTGGATTATTCTAATCATGGTTTTTAGTGGATCGGTAACAAGCATTATTCAAAACCAAATGCAATTAAACAGCGCCGCCCTGCAAGGTATTGAAGGCGCTGGCCAGGGAGCTCAAAACATGAATCTAGATATCCTGCAAGGATTCTCTCAATTCAATATCCCCTTACTCCTCCTCTATTTCTTATTTTATTTTATTGGAGGATATTTGTTTTACGGTGCCCTTTTCGCAGCCATTGGTTCGGCCGTAGACAGTGAAACAGATACCCAACAATTTATGATGCCTATTACCTTGCCGCTAATTTTTAGCATTGTATTTGCACAACATATTATTAACGATCCAAACAGCAGTCTTTCCATTTGGCTTTCTATGATTCCTTTTTCTAGCCCAATAATAATGATGGTGCGCCTACCCTTTGGAATCCCTCCAGAACAAATTGCCTTATCTATGATTTGCTTGGTAATTGGTTTTATGAGCACAGTTTGGTTCGCAGGTAAAATATATAGAATTGGAATTTTAACCTATGGCAAAAAGCCAAGCTACAAGGAGATTTTTAAATGGTTATTCCGTAAAAATTAATGCGCAATAAAATCTCTTTCCGTGTTTTACAAATCCCTAATTACAGGTACTTTTTAAGCACCCGCTTATTCTTAACCCTTGCACTTCAAATGCAGGCCGTTATTATTGGTTGGCAAGTATATAAAATTACGCAAGACCCC
>CANFSD010000030.1 GCA_947449515.1 Bacteroidota bacterium | reverse complement strand
CGTGTAATTTGCTCATTTAATTGAGCAATTCGGTTATCAATAATGCGGCTATTGAGCTTTTGAATTTCAACCATGGTAATGCGCGATTCAACTTCCTTACGCTTTTTATCAAGGTTACCAACAGACTCATTTAGCAGTTCAATTGGGTCGAACCCATTGATTACTTTTAACTCAATTTCTTTCTCATTGAGCAATTCTGCCTTGCCATTGATTTCTGTTTCCTTGTTACCGATCTTCCTGTCAAAATCAGCCTTTTGGGGAATTAGGTTCTCATTGATTTCAGTATTGATACGGGCAATATTTTGGTTACGATCTGCCAATTGACTTTGCAAAGTGGGCAAAGTGTTTTCATAATTGGCATTGAAACCATAGAAAAATTGGTTGATGATTCTGGCCTTGGCACTATACTGACTAACAACTTCACGGAATTCATCAAATTCATTTTTAACCGATTTAAGGTTACGAATTTCATTGTTGATTTTACGTAAATCAATGATATCCTTTTTGTTTTTCTGAGAGAAATTCAGCGATTCATTTTCGCGGTTATCTGCAACAATTAAAGCCTCTTTGAGGTTTTTATTGGTAATGAGTTTGGTATTAATTAAATACCTATAAATGCGTGAAAAGTTATTGCTTAGGCCTTCAGTTTTTACGTTGTCGTCTAACCAAACCACACCATTGTTCCTACGACCACGTTGGTAAACGGTATTAAACACCTCACGCTTGTCTTTGAATGGTTCTAAGGCAATGCCATCTTTTGCCAATGCTGCTTGTACCTCATCAAATTTCAACAGCTTCTTACCTTCATCTACAAAGAAATGTTCTTTGTATTCACTGTTAAAACGATAATATTCTAATTCCGACTCACCATTGCGTTTTACTAAAATACAGTAATACGATTTCTTGAAAATTTCGAAAACAATATAGCTTTGGTTAGGATTAGGAAAATAATGGTGCAATGTTTCCTTATCGCCGCGGCGCTGACCACTAAAGGTCATTTTATTTCCATCAATAATGAAAAGGAAGTTTAAGGCATAAATAAGCGTACTCTTACCAATATTGTTGGGGCCTACCAGTTGTAAGCTGTCACAATCGTTTAGGCGAATCTCTGCTTTACCGTAAACTTTTGAATTTAAAATAGTTAATGAAGTTAACATGCTTCTTTCTGAGATTTAATGAGGCAAAATACACATCTCATCGCAGAAGAAACCCACAAATAATTGACATTTTCAAGCTTCTCAGTCCATGGTCCATTGTCCATAGTCAATTGCCAAATTTAGTCTTGAAATTTATTTATTAAATCAATCTTGTAGATGGGATATCAGTGCATTAAATCCAAGGTAATTCAATAAATTTAAAAAAGACAAAATACCAAAAATGGGATAACAAAAACTCGCTTCTCGTTTCTCGCCTCTCGATTCTATCTAAAATGCTAGAGGCCAGGAGCTAGAGGCAACTAATGAATTCCCATAAACAGGCGATTCCACCTGATTTTTTTGAAGATATTGCTGGCATTTTTGTCCCAACTCATCCAAACAAATAGGGCCTTACCTACAATATTGGTTTCGGGAACAAAGCCCCAGAAACGGCTATCAAGACTATTGTGGCGGTTATCGCCCATCATAAAGTAGTAGTTATACTTAAATTGGTATTGGGTAATTTCTTTACCAGCAAGGTAAAATTTACCATTTTCCATTTTAAAATCAGGGTTGTTTTCATATACCCTAATAGCTCTGTTGTATAAATAATAATGGAGGCTATCAAGCGTCATTACATCTCCTGCTTTAGGCACATAAACGGCACCAAAATTGTCTACATTCCAATTTAACTTTTCGTAATAAGGGAAAATGCGCGGATCTCTTGATTGTGGTGTATATCTAAACGAGTCAACCAATAAAATTTTAGGGTCTTTTTTTAGTTTTTCTGCTATGTGGGTAGTGGCTGGCATTACCAACAATAAACCATCACCATGCACTTGATCAATAATATCATTGATACTCATATCGTATTGGTACAAGTATTTCACAAACTTCTCTTCGTTCACGCTGCCGCGTTCATCTATAAAATAACTCGAATTAAATTTAATGGTATAACCATATTGCATTTGGTCTGGCTTATCAGCCAAAACACCATTTACATAAACATCTCCTTCAACCACTTTAATACTATCACCGGCAATAGCCAAGCAACGTTTGATATAATTTTCCTTTTTATCAAAAGGCCTGCCTTCTTCTGCTGGATAATTAAAAACCACTACATCATTATTCTTAACACTGGTTAAGGCAGGAAAACGCTTGTAAGGCATTTGCATGAAGTCGAGATAACTTGGGGTAGAATCTGTTAAAGGCAAAATATTGTGAGAAAACGGAAACGATAGCGGTGTTACAGGCAAACGGGTACCATAGTGAAACTTGCTAACAAATAAGAAATCGCCTACCAACAATGATTTTTCCATAGAAGGTGTAGGGATGGTGTAAGCTTCAATAAAGTAAGAGCGAATAACGGTAGCAGCAAGGGTTGCGAACCATAAGGCATCACCCCATTCGTATACCATGGCATTGTCTGGTTTTTCTACCAATTTTACCAACGACAAAATATAAAGCACGGCATAAATAAGTGGAGAAATTACGAAGGCTAAAATTCTAGAAAAATACAATACAATAAGGGCGCAACCATAAAACACATTGAGCAATGCCATACCCATACTAGCACCTGCACTCAGGTATAAGCCAAAAACCAAAAAGTTAAGTAAACACCAAATACCAACAATTATCCATTGTTTGCGAGAAAATAATTTAGGTGATTTATAGTAAAAATCGAAGGTAGCTTTAAGGTTAAAGGAATTTTGTGGCTGCATATTATTTTTTCTGTTGAACGCAATTATTGAAAATAAATTGCTTTGGGTAGTGTATTATTTTTTTGCGGAAGAACTATTTTTCTTTGATAATTTCATCGAGGTTAAGGATATCATCCATGGTGTACATACCCTTTTTACCAATGATCCACTCGGCAGCCATTAGGGCACCTTTAGCAAATCCGTAGCGCGATTTGGCATCATGAATAATTTCAATGCTGTCTATAACCGATTCGTATTTTACTTTGTGAATACCGGTAACATCTCCCTCACGGTAAGATTCTACCAATAATTCATGCGGTTTAACACTTTGCGAAGGTTGGTCTTTGTCAAAAATTAAACGCTCACGAATACTCGTTTTGGTTTTAATTTCATCCATAATGTGTTTTGACAATGACAAGGCTGTACCGCTTGGGTGATCTTGTTTTGCGGTATGATGAATTTCTTCAATCATTACATCATAGCTTTCAAAATGTGCCATCATAGAGGCCAATACTTTGTTAACTTTATAAAACAAGTTTACCCCTATACTAAAATTGGTACTGTGCACCATGGCTTGTCCTTCATTGATGCACTTGGCATTGATTTCGTTAAATTGATCATACCAACCTGTAGTTCCAACCACAATTGGAATTTGTGCTTCAAAGCACTTAAGGATATTATCAACTGCAGCGGTGGGCATACTAAAATCAATAGCCACATCTACATTTTTAAGGCTAACTGGCATAAAATCGTAAGCGTTTTCAAGATTCACCTTGTAAACTATTTCATGCCCTTTGGCAATAGCAATTTTTTCAATTGCCATTCCCATTTTTCCATATCCCAATAATGCGATCTTCATGCCTTGATGTATTAAAAAAATGTAATCAATTACTCCAGCCAATTGGTTCGAACCAAAATGCTTTACAAAAGTAATGGTTTATGATGTAAAAATAGGTGATTTAGCCTTAATAAACAAAGGACTTACAAAAATCAAATCTGCTTCTTAAAACTTCAATTGAACCTTAAGTCCACTGTATTGGCCAGCATAGGTATATTGGTAGCTGGGTGTAATTTTAATGCTCAATTTATCACTCACATCAAAACCACGCAAATGGGCATCAACCGCCGCATCTATCAAATTAAAAGCATACCATCCTGCCAATCCAATTACAGATAAGTCTCTTGACTTACGGTAACTTTCACGCAAATTGTATAACATATCCTGCGATACATTTGCATATTCTGGATTGGTAATAGGTTTTTTATTTATACTTTCAATATAGGCTGCACGAACCTCTGTATAGGTTTTATTATAAAACTGAAAAGAATAAATCAAGGCACCAAATCCGGCATAAATAATGGGCACCTTCCAAACACGGTGATTGTATACTTGCCCGCCACCAGGCACCAAAGAAAGCAAGGTAGCTTTTTTCATATCCGACATCGGTTCTTTTACCTCAGCAGATTGCTCTTTCTTGGGTTCTACACGTTGCGCATGGCTCGGTTCGAACCAAATAAATGCAATAAGAATAAGAAAAATTAGCCTACGTTTCACAGCAAATCAATGATACGTTTTAAATCTTGTTGCGATTTAAATGGAATGCTCACAGTACCTCTACCGCGCTCATCTGCTTTAATTTTTACCTTGGTATCTAATTTTCCACTGATTGTTTTTTGGAACTCAACAAAGCCGCTTGGCAATTCTACTTTTTTCTTCGCAGGACTTCCAGGTTTTACTTCTTCGTCTCTTCTTTCATGTGCGGCTCTCACTAAATTCTCCACATCTCTTACAGAAAGGCCATCTTCCAACATTTTATTAAACAAAAATTGTTGTTCGTCGCTATTGTCTATATTGATAATAGCACGGGCATGTCCCATTGAAATTTGGCTATCTCTGATGGCTGCTTGAATATTATCTGGCAATTTTAACAAGCGCATATAATTGTTTACAGTCGACCTGTTTTTACCAACTCTTTCGCCCAATTGCTCTTGGTTGAGGCTACATTCATCCACCAAACGCTTATAACTAAAGGCAATTTCCATGGCATTTAATTCTTCACGTTGGATATTTTCTATCAAAGCCATTTCCAACATTCCTTGGTCATCGGCCAAACGAATAAAGGCTGGAATACTTGTTAAACCTGCAATACGAGATGCACGTGTTCTGCGTTCACCACTGATAATTTGATAGCTATCGTATCCTAATTTACGAACGGTAATTGGTTGAATAATTCCATGTACTTTAATGGATTCTGCCAATTCGTTTAGGGCTTCTTCTTCAAATTCTTCACGCGGTTGAAAAGGGTTTGCTTGAACCTGGCTAATTGGAATTTCGCTGATGGAATGTAAGGGTTTAGATTCCGTTGCGGTAATATCTGTACTAGCGTTTTCTAACAAGGCGCTCAAGCCTCTTCCTAATGCATTTCTTTTATTGCTGCTCATCTCTTTGTCTTTTCTACTTTCTGTAATTAATTAAACTCTGGATTTTGTTCCATCGAACTGGTTTTGGTTAAACCATTTTTGTGAAGTAATTCTTTTGCAAGATTCAAATAATTGATGGCTCCTTTACTTTCGGCATCATGCGTAATAACGGCCACACCAAAGCTAGGTGCTTCACTTAATTTGGTATTGCGTTGAATGATGGTATCAAAAACCAAATCTTGGAAGTGCATTTTAACTTCCTCAACCACTTGGTTACTGAGGCGCAAACGCATATCGTACATGGTTAACAACAAACCTTCAATTTGCAATTCAGTATTTAAATTGGTTTGAATAATTTTTACGGTATTCAATAATTTACCTAAACCTTCCAATGCAAAATATTCGCATTGTACTGGAATAATTACCGAGTCACTTGCTACCAATGAATTGGTAGTAATTAGGCCCAATGAAGGAGAACAATCTATGATTACAAAATCATAATTATTTTTAATTTTCTCCATTGCATGACGCATAATGCGCTCGCGGTTGGGCACATTGATTAACTCAATTTCGGCACCCACCAAATCAATATTGGATGGTAAAATATCTAGGTAAGCAAAGTCTGTACTAATAATGGCATCTTTAATTGGCACCTCATTTACCAACACCTCGTACAATCCCGTACGAATGTCTTTTGGATCGAACCCCAAACCAGAAGTGGTATTTGCCTGAGGATCTGCATCAATAACCAAGGTTTTGAATTCTAATACAGCCAAACTAGCCGCCAAATTAATTGCAGTAGTAGTTTTGCCAACCCCACCCTTTTGATTTACAATTGATATTGTTTTACCCATTTTCTTTATACGGTGATTGTATCACCAATTTTTATGAATGATAAATTTATGTTTCTATCGTTAAAAGCTGCCAAAGCCGCTTCTTTTTCTATTTTTATTGGAGGAAAAGTATCATAATGCAAGGCAATTACTTGCTTGCAATTAACAAAACTTGCCGCCAGTGCTGCATCTTTTGCATCCATTGTAAAATTGCCTCCAATGGGCAATAATGCCAAGTCTATTTGATATTGCTCTCCAATCAATTTCATTTCCTGCGTTAGGGCGGTATCTCCACTGTAATAAATGGTTTTACCTGCTGCCTCTATCACAAAACCAGCTGCCACACCTGCATAAGTTCCGTCATCAAAACTGCTGCTGTGCAAGGCATATGTCATGCGCAAGGTTCCAAAATCAAATGCCCATTGCCCACCAATATTCATTGGGTGAACCGCCTTAACACCCTGTGCCTTTGCCCAATTACATATTTCAAACACGGCAATTACCAGCGCATTGTTTTGTTTCGCCAAAGGCACCAAATCTGCTAAATGATCTGCATGACCGTGGCTCACAAGGATATAATCTGCTTTCACCTGGTCTAAAGAAATACCAATTGCCAAGTCATTTCCTGTAATAAACGGATCAAAAAGCAAGACCTTACCTGCTATGTTAACCGAGAAACATGAATGCCCGTAAAAAGTTATTTCCATAATTCCGTGAAACACTTATGTCACTTGCGTGAAACAATTTTGTGTTGTTCAAATAACGAAATTGAAATTGGCAACTAATACACCACGTATCAACATAGGTGTGGATTACTTATTTAACTGAAAAACTGATAATTATATTATTTATTTGTCAATTTAATAAAAATATCAGGCATGGGCTGCTAAAAGTAAATCAATGTCTTTCTGATAGATACTTAAACGCTTGCCCAAATGTTGGTGGGTTAAATTCCCTTTGAAAATATACACGCCATTGCGAACTTCTGGGTTGGCATATAAAAATTCTGCCAAGTTTTTAGATTCTGCAATACGCAACAAAAGTGGAGTGAGTATATTGCTTAAAGCATAGCTAGCGGTTCTACAAACATTACTGGTAATATTTGGCACACAATAATGAATTACGCCATGTTTTTCAAAAGTAGGTTTGGCATGGGAGGTAATTTCTGATGTTTCAAATACGCCACCTTGGTCAATTGAAATATCTAAAATAACACTCGATTCTTTCATTTGTGAAACCATTTCTTCACTTACAATAACCGGACTTCTCCCCTCCTCACTTCTTATGCAACCAATAGCCACATCGGCACTTAATAAAGCCTTGTGAAGAATTTTAGGATGAATCAACGAAGTAAAAACCTGTTGCCCCAAATTGCTTTGGATCCTTCTTAATTTTGCCAAGGAATGGTCGAATATTTTAACCGTAGCTCCTTTTCCAATGGCTGCCCTTGCGGCATATTCACCCACTGTTCCAGCGCCAATAATTACAATTTCTGTTGGCGGAATTCCAGAAACGCCACCCAACATTTCTCCTTTACCACCACCGCTAATACTCAATAAATCTGAAGCAATAGAAATGGCTGTAATACCAGCAATTTCGCTCAAGCTGCGCACTATTGGGTAAATTCCATCAATGTCTTTTAAATATTCAAAACCAATCGCATTTATCTTTTTCTGCATCAAGCTGCGGATATAAGGTTCTGATTTAGCGCCGTGTTGTAGGGCAGAAATCAATAATTTATCAGGGCTTAGCAAAGCAACTTCTTCCAGCGTTGGAGGTTCTACTTTAACAATAACATCCGCCTTAAAAACTTCGTCGCGTTCGTAACAAATTTTTGCTCCTGCCTCACTGTATTCTTTGTCGCTAAACTTGGCTTCTTTGCCTGCATTGGTTTCGATCCAAACCTCGTTGCCATTGTTTACCAATTGTTGCACAGAGGATGGTGTAAGAGAAATACGGTGTTCTTGAAGGGTATGTTCTTTAGGCACACCAATATACAATGCTTTGTTTTTCTTATTAATTTCAAGCAAAGCCTCTTTGGGCTGCATGCTGGCTTGTTTGGCAAGGTCACTAAATCCAAAAGAAGAATTTTCAGCCATAATGGGTTAATTTGCGGGAAATCAAATATAAGATTTTAAATTGATTTTGCCATTCCCTAAGGGAAATTAGGTAGCCAAAGAAATGCTCCTTGAATGGTCTTCACCAATTATGGTAAATTTCAAATGCGGCTCATCCGCCAAAATTTCTTCAATTTTTTCTGGCCATTCAACCAAACAAATATTTCCGCTATCAAAATAGGCTTCAAAGCCTATATCATAAACCTCTTCAATGTTTTTAATGCGGTAAAAATCAAAATGGTAAATAACCTTTCCATTGGAAAGTTGGTATTCATTTACCAAAGAAAAACTAGGGCTACTTATTGCAGAATTAACGCCAAGTTGCCTGCATACTTCGCGTAACAAGGTTGTTTTACCCGCTCCCATCTGTCCACTAAAACACCAAATTTTAGATGGGTAGCCCTTTTCAATAACCCAAGCAGCGGCTTGGTTTAAATGATCAAGCGTATAAGAAAAAGAGGCTGCTGTTGAATTAGGCATTTTTTCTTCTGCGCAATTCGGTTTGAACCAAACTCAATTCTCTTCCAGCTTGTCCTTTTACACTGGTATTTTCTTGTGCACGACGGAACAAATAAGGCAATACTGCTTTAACGGGGCCATATGGCAAATACTTGGCTACACGGTACCCGGCATGACCTAAATTGTAACTTAGGTGGTCGCTCATTCCAAATAATTGCGAAAAGTACACCCTTTCATCATTGGCTGGTACATTGTATTTTTTCATCAATTCCATTAAGAAAATACAGCTGTCTTCGTTATGTGTTCCGGCACAAAAGGCAACGCGGTCAATATGTTGAATACACAATTTTAAGCCTTCATTGTAATCTCTATCGCTAGCGGCTTTGTCTGGTTGAATTGGATCGAGGTAAGCCATTTCAATTGAACGTTGGCGTTCTTTTTCCATATAAGCACCACGTACCAATTTAACGCCATAGAAATAAGAATTGGCTGCAGCATGCGCCAATGAACTTTCTAAAAATGCCAACCTATCATGTCTGTAAAACTGAATGGTATTGTAAACGATGGCTTTGTTTTTATTGAACAATACCATCATATCGGTCACCAATTGATCAATGGCATCTTGAATCCAAGATTCTTCTGCATCAATAAATAAACGAACATTGTTTCTATGAGCGGCTTCACAAATTGCATGAATGCGCACTTTTACATTGGCAAACTCTGCTTGCTCTGCCTCACTTAATTTCTTTTTAGAATTAACACGTTCCAACAACTCTAAACGTGCCACGCCTGTAACTTTAAAAACACTAAAAGGTATGGCCACATTACCTGCAGCTTTTTCAATGGTTAAGATAATTTCCTTTGCAGTGGCTTCAAAAACTTCTTCTTTTTCTTCGCCTTCAACAGAATAATCCAAAATAGTTCCAACACCATATTTGTGCATTAACTGGATATTGCCTTCACATTCGGAAATATTTTCACCACCACAAAATTGGTGGAAAACGGTTTTACGGATAATACCCTTAATGGGTAAACCTATTCTAAAACAAATATCAACCATTTTTGGTCCGGCCTGAACCAACCAATTATAGGAGATTGCTTTAAACAGCATGAAGGAGTTACGAAGTTCTTTATTGCTTTTAGATTGAAAGGCAACGTGCGTGTTTGAGAAATCAACCAGTTCTTGATTCATAATTTGAAAACATTTAAATTGAAGATGCCAATTTATACCCTTAATTTGCAGAACAAAAGTATAATTATAAGCTGGTTTCATGAAAGAAATTATTCAAAAAGATTTTGAAATTTTTTTAGGCCCCGAAATCCTGGAGAAACTATCTGAAATACTGATAAATAAGGAATATTCTAAGATTTTTGTTTTGATGGATTCCAATACGCACAAGCAATGTTGGCCTATCCTTAGTCCCTATTTAGTCAATTACGAAACCATTGTTATTCCGGCAGGAGAATCAAATAAAACCCTGCAATATGCCGAATTTATCTGGGAGAAATTTCAAAACAGCTTTGCAGATAGAAAGGCCGTTTTACTTAATTTGGGTGGAGGAGTAATTTGTGATTTAGGTGGATTTTGCGCAGCAACTTATAAAAGGGGAATTGATTTCATTAACATTCCCACCTCTTTATTGGCCATGGTTGATGCCAGTATTGGAGGTAAATTGGGCTTAGATTTTAAATCGGTAAAAAACAGTATTGGTTTATTTCAACATCCAAAGTATATCCTAATCAATCCGTTTTTTCTAAAAACCTTGCCCCAAGAAGAAATCAGAAATGGTTTGGCAGAGGTTTGCAAACATGCCTTGATAGACGACCAAAGTTTATTTCAAAAATTGGCTAAGAAACAGGAACACGACTGGGAAAATGCTGGAGCCCTTATTTTTCAATCGCTCAAAATTAAAGCCACAATAGTTAAAAAAGATCCTCACGAAAAAGGTTTACGTAAGGGTTTAAATTTTGGACATACTATTGGACATGCTATAGAATCCTATTCCTTAACAAAAGACAAGCATCCACTTAAACATGGCGAGGCTATTGCCATTGGGATGATTTGCGAGGCCTATTTAAGCAATCATTTATTGGGTTTATCAAAAAACGATTTAAAGGAAATTAGCCAATATTTTATGCAGCGCTTTCCCAAATACGCAGAAAAATTAAGCTATAATTTATTAGAAGATTACCTTAAAAACGATAAGAAAAACGATGCTGGACAGATTAATTTTACCTTGTTAAAGAAGATAGGCAAAACAAAATTGGATATGCATTGCAGCGAAGAATTGATTCAAGCATCCTTGGAATTTTATAGTCAATTATAAATATGAGCAGTTTTTTAGTAGAATCCAATGAGAGCAATTTAATTGCCAGTATAGATTTACCTGCTTCAAAAAGTATTAGTAACAGAGCACTTATTTTAAACGAGGTAAGAAAACAATTACAACTCAGTCCCTTACCTTTATTAAATCTATCTGGTGCAGAAGATACCCTTCAACTCCAAAGCGCCTTAGCAAATGCTAGCGGACTTATTGATATTGAAAATGCGGGCACCACCTTGCGTTTTTTATGTGCTTATTTTGCTGCCACTCCTGGCATTGAAGTTAGTTTAACGGGCAATGACCGCATGAAAGAGCGACCAATTCAATCCTTGGTTTCGGCATTACAGGCATTAGGCGCAAACATTTCATACCTAGAAAAAGAAAATGTTTTACCCATTAAAATCATTGGGTGTAAATTAAAAGGTGGCAAGGTTTCTATTGATGCCCATGAATCTAGCCAATTTAGCAGCGCATTATTGCTGATAGCTCCGCTGATGGAAATGCCCTTAGAAATTACCTTAAGCGGCAAAATAAGCAGTTTGTCATATATACAAATGACTGCCCAAATGCTCGAAAATTTTGGATTTAATTGCCTTGTAAATAGTGAAGAAGGCCTCCTACTTGCTAATCAGCAAAAACGTAACATTGCCATTGAAAACTATAGCATTGAGGCAGATTGGAGCAGTGCTGCCTTTTTTTATGAGGCCGCATTGTTAGCAGACAAAGCAGATATTTTATTAAAAGGATTGCTAAAAAACAGTTTGCAGGGCGACGCTATCTTACTTGATTGGATGACACAGTTGGGAATTAAATCATTTGAAAAGGAAGATGGCATATACCTTACCAAAGGCAGAGAACCTGAAGAGGATAGCTTTAGTTTTGATTTCACAAATTGTCCAGATTTAGCACCTGCCATTATTTGTGCAACGGCAGCAGCAGGATTTCGCCTTCATGCATTAGGATTAGACAGTTTGCAGCACAAAGAAAGCAATCGCTTAAAGGCACTTCAATTGGGCTTGGAAAATTTGGCCTATAAGGTTCAAAAAATAAATAATAGCGAATTAAAACACGACGGCCTACAGCATCATTTTTACCAAAACAAAAGCATAGAAACCTATGACGACCATCGCATGTGTATGGCTTTTGCCATGTTTGCTGTATTTCAATCGCGCATAAAACTTAGTGAGGTTACTTCAGTAAAGAAATCATTTCCTAATTTTTGGCAGGAAGCTGCTAAGATTGGTTTAAAGAAACTTAGCAAGAATTAGGTAATTTAAAACAAGCTTATAGACTACTTATTAGTTGAATTAAATTATTTCAAAATTGAAATAAGAAAAACAAAAACAGCCTAAAAATAGCGTGGATAGGCACTGCTCTTTTTTGAATAAAAAAAAATAATTTTTAAAAATAAAAGTGAAATACTAGGCAGAACGCTTTGAAGAAACTTTCCCACATGCCTACACCCGCAGTAAATGGAATGTGAATAACCTAAACCCACATCCTACCTAGCAATTTCAGGATTGTGAATGAAAAAAAACTTTGTCTATTTTAATAATGTATAGGTTTGTTGGCCCATGATCACCAGTACTAAAAACAACTACTCCACCGAAATCATTGAATTGAGCATTTTAGGGATTTTAATCCAAAATGAAGGTTTGTTTAATGAGAATGTATTGCGCCTACGCCCCTCCTTTTTTTTCGTAAAAGAGGCGCAGATGGTGTTTAAGGTTTTATTACAACTCAACAAAGAAAACTTACAATTTGACACCCATCTCATTTTCCATTTTCTAAACACCATGGACAATGAAACGGACTGGAAAAGGATAATTACCAAGATTTCTGTTTTAGAAAACCTTAAAGAAAAACTCCCCTATTTTGTAAGACAGCTGCGGGAAAACTACATGAATGAGAAATTGGCTCAATTGGCCATGGACGCTTGTGATACCAAACAACTGCCAGAAGACAGAATACAAAATGGCATTGATTTACTTTACGAGTTAAAAGACATAAGCCTACAAAGAGAAGAAATTGTATTGGGAAAATTGATGCAAGACTTTCTTCAAACTGGGGGCATTATTGACAAAAGATATTTACTTACCACCGGAATGAAAAGCCTTGACACCATGCTGGATGGAGGATTTGAACAAGGACAAATAGCCATAATAGGTGGTAGGCCAGGTATGGG
>CANFSD010000029.1 GCA_947449515.1 Bacteroidota bacterium | reverse complement strand
TGACTTTCATCCAAAATGACATAATTAAATTTAAACTCTTTAAAAATATCAATGTCAACCCGAACAGTTCCGTAGGTGGTTATTACCAAATCATATTTTACAAAATGCTTGGCATTCTTAATTCTATTTATACCTGTATAAACCAGTATCCTAATACCAGGTGTGAATTTTCGGGCCTCATTGTACCAATTAAAAACCAAAGAATTGGGCACAATAATGAGCGAGGTCTTAATAAAAGTATCGTTTTGTTTTTCTTTATCTGCAGGTTTACTGTAACTATGATGCGCTACTCCACCCGTTTGTAGGTACAACAATTGATTTTGTTGTGGTGTTGCTTGCACCGCTTGGTCAAAAATATTCAACTGCACGGCCGGCTCGCTAGGCAAACGTTCTATGGTTTCTTCAACAATTGGACTAGGATTTTTTTCTTTCTCCTCTGCAATATGTTGCACATACAATTCTTTTTCTTTTTGAATTAAGGCCAATGTTTGAATGGTTTTACCCAAACCCATGTCATCTGCCAAACACCCACCAAATTGATTATCCTTTAAAAAATAAAACCAATCAAATCCAGCTTTCTGATACGGACGCAAAGTACCCTTAAAATCAAGGGGCATGTCCATTTCACGCAATTGACCATACGATATCATTTTTTGAAGCTTATCGCTAATCTTCAAATATTTCCCAGCACCATGACTCAATTCTTCCAACAATCCTATGTGGTGCTTCTCTATTTTAATTTCGTCATCACTGGTGCTGAATTCAAAAATGCCCGATAAATTACCAAACCATTCTTCGGGAATAATGGCAATTAATCCATTGGGTAAAATAAACTCCCTTTTCCCTTTTATGATATATTCTCTGAGTGCAATAAAAGAAAAGGAGTAATCGCCAAAACGCGCAATTGCTTGCACATCAAACCAATCACGCTGCTCCTTTACTTCAATTTTCAAATCGCGCGGACCAATATAAAAACGGTTGCGTTCGCTGTCTTGGGCTACTTCAATTTCTTGCGTTTTTAATTCTTCATAAAATTTATTTAACCAATCTAAAAACACATATTTATCAGAAGAACCAACCCCTAAAAACTCATCTTGCTTTTTGTTTACCTGGTTTCCAGGTAAAATAAAATAAGGACCATGAGAATGCACCAAACCCATTTCTTTGAGTGTATACATTCTGGCCTCTTCCCACTTCCTATTTCGAGTAACTTTATTGAATACGTAGGAGTCATCAACCTTTAGCAATTGGGCATGCACCTCTGCTTCCGACAAATAATCAAAGAAAATACCCCCATAATTAAATTGCAAACGCAAGGCTACTTCATCCTCAAACAAATTTTGCATGTTTAAAACAGCCTTGCCATACGAGGGTTGGTTTTGAATAACAAAACAATCTGTTTTTACATCATATTTCTCCACCAATTGCAAAACAAATTTTTGCATATAGGTTTCTTCCGTCTTCTTAGGAATTTGAATATAACGCTTGTTCATAAAAGGCAATAGTTTCTTGCCGTCTACGCTTTTTTCAAAATCATAAAGCATTTGATCTACCAATAACCAAGCTGGTGTTTGCGATACAATGGCAGCACCTTTATACATAAACTCAACCTTTTGGTTTTTATACCTCAAGGTTGGATAATACCTAATGCCTTCTGGATTATTTTTAAAATGGAACCAAATATTTGCTTGCTCTTCCCCAACGGTAATTTTTACTGAAGTTGGGTTATTGTCATTGCCATTCTTATATATTGTTTTTCCCCGTAAACGTAAAAAAACCTTATTCATTCGTTCCTCAATAAAAGGACGAATGGTTTCTGTTATAAGTTCTTTTGGACAATGTTTGGCAAAAAACTCTGCCGTTCTTATTTTTTTCTTTTGGTCGGTATTAAATCTCTTAAAGATATAATTGTCGTCTACCTCATCTAAAATTTTAATTAATTCCAAATCTTCACTTGAAATTGCCTTGGCAAAATAATCGGCAGTTTTAGAAAACACCCGCTGGTGGGTAAGCGTATAGGCCCCTTTGGTGTTTACCTGCACCATATGCGGTTCCAACACCAAACCCAAATGGGGGTGTTGAAATAAGGAATATACCAAAGCAAATGGTTGGGTGTTTACAACTATCAATTACACTACACTTTAAGGTAGGCAAGATAGGACAAAATGAAAATAGGATACAAGCAAAAAGGAAGATTTTTTAAACAAAAATCTCACCAGCAAAAACCTGTTTGGCAGGCCCAATTAGCCAAACATCTTCAAAACTTGGCACTTGGGGTGTAAAATGAAATTGAACCTTTAAATCCCCGCCCTTAACCTTAACCTGTATGAGGTGTTTTCCTGCAGGTAAGCCATTGTAAATTGCCAATGCCATGGCAGATGCCGTTGCCCCCGTGCCGCAAGAAAGGGTCTCATCCTCTACGCCCCGCTCATAGGTCCTAATATCCAATGATTTTAAGCCCAATAAATTGAGAAAATTAACATTTATTCCCTCAGTTTTATAAGTAGCATTATACCTAATGGCATGCGCAGCATCTGTAATTGCCAAATCATGAATGGGCTTTTCCTCCATACATACATAATGTGGCGAACCCGTATTTAATTCAAAACAATTTTGCTCAATCTGCTTAACGGTATGTACCGGAATCATTTGCAAGGCAATGTCCGAACCTAAATCCTCGGCATCACTATATTTTGCTTGGTGCCATCCATCAATGGCCTCAAATAAAATTTCGGTTCGAGCCAATCCTAAATCAAAAATAAACTTTGCAAAACAACGCCCCCCATTCCCACACATGCTACTTTCCCTGCCATCGCTGTTAAAATATTGCATGTAAAAATGTCCGCTCGAATGCGTTTGAAGTAAAATCAAACCATCTGCACCAATACCAAATCTTCGGTCGCATAAAAAGGCAATTTGCGCAATATCCGTTTTAGGGAAAATGCCTAAGCGATCGTCTACCATCACAAAATCATTGCCGGTTCCTTGGTATTTATAAAACTTCATTATTCTTCTGCTAATTGGTGAAACTGACTGTCGGCAAACAAATGAAACTCTTTATTGCGCAATAATATGTGGTAACTGTTGTTTTGGTCGTTATAAATTAAAAACACCGGAACACTGGCATCAAAACCATAAATTAATAATTTTTTACCATCAAAAAAATAACCCCTAAAGTGAATCGGTGAACCCCAAAATTCTACCAATAAACTGCTTTGAATTTGTGCCAATGTTTTCTGAAAACTCTTCACTGCCACCAAATGCAAAGCACTGTCATCAAGTAAGCTATCTGTTTGGGTGCGCAACAAATTGGTTCGATCCAAAATGGCAGCATTATTTAACACCTTAAACAGAGAATCTGCAATGAAATAATCTCCCTGTATAGACATTCTATTGCCTTCAATATACTGAATAAAATCAGAATCTGTTTGCGATTTATATTGCAAGGTATCTTCTGCACTCATGGGCAAAGTGGCTATTTCTGACGTTGGGTTTGTTTCGTTTTTTATTGAAACAGCCATTTCTTTAGCCTTAGCCGACCGTTTAAAAATGTTGATTTTTTCGATGATCGGTTTTCGTGCTTTTCCAGAACTAATGTTGCCAGAATAATTCGCCGATAAATAATAATCAATTATCAGCACTAAGCACAACAAAGAAATAATTGCATAAACCCAACCCCATTTTTGAGGCTTTTCCTTCAAAAGTTCTGGGGTGTCATATTCTGCCAATTCTTCCTCAACAATTTCATTCCTATTTTTTTGGTAATAATCAAAATCTAATTTAAACTTTTCGTTTTCAGCTAGTTTCTTCTCAAACGACGCCAACTCCTCCCCCTTCATCTCCCCCCGAAGATATTTTTCAAAAAAATATAAATGCTTGTCGTGCGAAAAATGCATATTTACCGTTCTATCAGAGTTTACAAATTTCGGCAATTATTTGAGATAATTTGTCACCCTGTACTTACGTTTAACAAATATAATTTTAAAATGCTGTCATTTTAAAAAATGGAACGGTTTTTGAAAAAAGAAGGAAAAATTTAATTTATTTATGAAAAAATACATAGGAATGCTTGTGGTTGCCAGCCTGGGCGGTTTGGTAGCCATTGGATTGAACCAATTAATCCAACACGACAATGCCAATCAGTTTAATGCAAATTACCTTGCAAAGTATGCCAGTATTCAGGATGATAGCCATCCAGACTTTGTAAAAGTAGCTGAATTGGTTACCCCAACAGTTGTTCATATTATAACAACCATTAACCCAAGCCAAGGACAAGAACAAGGAGCAGATCCTTTTGGCGGTTTTTTTAGGGGATTTGAAATGCCGCAAATGCAGCGCTCTGCTTCTGGTTCAGGTGTAATTATTTCCGCAGATGGTTACATTGTTACCAATAACCATGTTATTGATGGCGCCAGTAAAATAAAAGTGGTGTTAAACGACAAACGTGAATACGATGCAGAATTGTTGGGTAAAGACAAAAATACCGACCTTGCCCTTCTCCGTATTACAGAAAAAAACCTCCCATTTGCAGTCCTTGGAAACTCAGATGATGTAAAAGTGGGTCAATGGGTTTTAGCAGTGGGCAATCCTTTTAACCTTACCTCTACTGTAACTGCCGGTATTGTAAGTGCAAAAGGGCGTGGCTTAAATTTAATTCGCGATCCCCGCAACCAAGAAACACAATATGCTATTGAAGCTTTTATTCAAACAGATGCTGCCGTAAACCCCGGCAATAGCGGTGGTGCTTTAATTTCTACCGAAGGCAAATTAATTGGAATTAACACTGCCATTGCAAGTGAAACCGGTAATTATGCCGGATATTCTTTTGCCATTCCTGCAAACCTAATGAATAAAGTGGTGAACGATTTAATGAAATATGGTGAAGTGCAAAGAGGATTATTGGGCGTGCAAATCCAGGATGTAAATAACCAATTGGCAGAAAAAGAAGGCCTAAAAGATGTAAAAGGAATTTATGTAGCCAAAGTAAATGAAAACTCTGCCGCCGAAGCTGCTGGAATAAAAGATGGAGATGTAATTGTTAGCATTGATGGTGAAACCGTAAATACCAGCAATGAATTACAAGAAAAAGTGGGCAAGAAAAGTCCTGGCGATAAAGTTTTGGTTGGCCTCATGCGCAAAGGCAATAAATTAGAACTAAGCGCAACCCTAAAAAGCAAAGATGGTAAAACAACCTTGGTAAAGGCAGAAAAAACAGAAAGCAATAAAATTCTTGATTGCGAATTTGAATCTATTCCAAGAGAAGAACGGTTGAAATTAAAAATCAGCAATGGCATTCGTATCAAAAAAGTAGGAGAAAAAAGCCCACTCAAAAAAGCAGGAATCCCTAATGGGTTTGTTGTAACCAGTATCGACAAAAACCCTGTATCTACACTTACAGATGTAAAACTTAGCCTAGAAGACCATAAAGGAGGCGTGCTCATTGAAGGTATTAACCCAGATGGTAGCAAAGGATACTACGGTTTTGGATTAAACTAGAAAGAGTCCACGGTCTTTTAACTATAGATTTGGATACATAGATTCAAAAACATTGTTGAATAAAAAAGCTCAGGGCCAATCGGCTCTGAGCTTTTTTTATTACTTTCGCGCCATATGGAATTAGTGAATGGACAATATACCAGCTCTGGTATTAATTTAACTGAAATTGCCAACGAATATGGCGCACCCGTTTATGTATATGACGGCAACAAAATTATTGAACAATATACCCGTTTAACCAATGCTTTTAAACCTTTAAATATTAAGGTAAAATATGCCTGTAAAGCCCTAAACAATTCTGCAATTCTAAAATTACTTAAGCACCATGGAAGCGGCCTCGATACGGTTTCTATAAACGAAGTAAACCTGGGACTTAGAGCTGGATTCAAACCTGAAGACATCATTTTCACGCCCAATTGCGTAAGCATTGAAGAAATTCAAGAAGCTGTAAAATTAGGTGTCCATATCAACATAGATAACATTTCAATCTTAGAACAATTTGGGGCTATTTATGGCAACAGCGTTCCATGCTGTATTCGTATTAATCCGCATATTTTGGCAGGTGGCAATACCAAAATTTCTACTGGCCACATCGATTCAAAATTTGGCATTTCTGTTTACCAGTTAAGGCACGTAGCCAGAGTTGTTAAAACCAGCAACATTAGAGTAAATGGGCTACACATGCATACCGGATCTGATATTCTAGATGCAGGTGTTTTCTTACAAGGTGCCGAAATTTTATTTGATGCAGCCAAAGATTTTCCCGATTTAGAATTTGTAGATTTTGGCTCAGGTTTCAAGGTTGCCTATAAAGATGAAGACATTACAACAGATATTGAAGAATTGGCTGCAGCACTCTCAAAAAGGTTTTT
Source organism: Bacteroidota bacterium (assembly GCA_947449515.1). GTDB lineage: Bacteria > Bacteroidota > Bacteroidia > UKL13-3 > UKL13-3 > B1. Next base: position 6,970 of record CANFSD010000029.1, on the reverse strand, counting down.
AGAATTCTGCGAAGAATATGGTAAAACCCTTGAGCTTTGGTTCGAACCAGGAAAATTTTTAGTAAGTGAATCTGGCTATTTTTTGGTAAAAGTAAATGTGCTTAAACAAACCACCGCAACTGTGTTTGTGGGTGTAGACAGTGGCTTAAACCACCTCATTCGTCCTATGTTGTACGACTCTTATCATTCTATTATCAACCTTTCTAATCCAGAAGGAAAACAAAGAATTTACACGGTGGTAGGTTACATATGTGAAACAGATACATTTGGCTGGGATAGAAAATTAAATGAGGTGCATGAAGGAGATATCCTTTGTTTCAAAAATGCAGGTGCTTATGGGTTTACAATGAGCAGCAATTACAACGCAAGATTTAGACCTGCAGAAGTCTTAATTTGGAATAAGCAAGCGCAACTCATACGCAAACGAGAAACTTTTGAAGACCTCACTAAAAATGAAGTAGAGATTAGCCTTTAAAATTTCTTCCTATTTTATTTAAGGCAGTTTCGGTTCGAACCAATAATTCTTGGTTCAGCAATTATACCGAACCAAGAATTTTGAGGTAACGCTCCAATGCCGCCAACTCGTATTCTGCAACCAATTGGATAAAGGCTTCTTTATTACCAGTTGTTTGCGCCTGCTCCAAAGTAGTATAATAAGCCATCCTGCTTTTGCTATCTCCTTTTATATTGGCAATTACAAAACCATGCTGCAACAAAATTAAATTCATAATAAGCCGTGAGGTTCTGCCATTCCCATCTATAAATGGATGAATGGTAACCAAACGCTCATGCATCTCTGCTGCCAATATTACAGGATGTAGCTTATTGCAATTTGCCTCATACCATAAAAAATAATCTTCCATTTGCTTAGGCACCAAATAAGGAGCCGGTGGCACATGCAAACTACCTTTTATTAAAACCTGCACACCTCTGTATTTACCTGCATGAACATCATCAATGCCGCGCAATACCAATTGATGAACACCCAAAACCTCCCTTGCCAAAATACGCATGTTTTTTTCTGCCAATTGTTTCATGTAAACAATTGCATCTTTATGGTTAATTGCCTCCAAATGCTCACGCATTGATTTTCCACTTATGGTTAGACCTTCATTTATAACTAAATCTGTTTCTTTAAGCGTTAAGGTATTTCCTTCTATACGATTGCTTTCAAAAGTATATTCTAACTCTAAGGCTTGTGCAATTCTGTAGCTATCAAACTGGCGCAACTTAGCAAGCTTTTTCTGCAATTTATTAATTGAATTAAGAATGCCTTTTAATGACTTAGGTATGGTTTGCTTTCCTACAAATTCCAATTTCCCCTTCATTTCTTCTTCCGCAACCATCAAGGCCTCTAAGCCATATTCTTCACCTGCTATTTCGTATAAAATTCTTTCCTTTAACCAAAGAACCTTAAGGGCTTTGGCATCCAAATCTAAAATATGAGCCAATTGCTTTAATTGCTCTTGGGTTGGCTTCCTATTACCACTCTCAAATTTACTTACCAATGCCTGATCTATACCCAAGGACTGTGCGAGTTCTCGAACCATTAAGCCCTTTTTCAAACGTGCATTTTTTAAAAGTGTTTTCATAAATGACAAATTACTTCTTGACAAAATTAGTCATTTTTACAAACAAAAAAAACTCTTTTTTTATCCAACAACCAAACAATGTCCTTCTTCAATTCATAGCAAAAATTGGGTTCGGCCAAATAGTTGAAAACTTTTATTTATCCCCTGATTTATCCGCAATAGGTACCCATTTTTTCAACAGTGCCCCGCATTGTTTTATACTTAACCTACATTCGCTTACCAGATATAAAAATGAAGTTCTCACACCTCCACGTACATACACAATTTTCTTTACTCGACGGTGCCGCCGACATAAGCAAACTCTATTCCAAAGCCATGAACGATGGCATGCCGGCTCTTGCTATTACAGACCATGGTAATATGTTCGGCGCATTTGAATTTGTTGCACAAGCACACAAACATAAAAATGCAGATGGTAGCCTAAAAGTAAAGCCTATTGTTGGATGTGAGTTTTATGTAGTGGCAGACCGAACCAAACGTGCATTTACAAAAGAGGACAAAGACATTCGCTACCACCAATTAATGTTAGCCAAAAATGATGAAGGTTATAGAAACCTGATCAAACTTTGCTCTTTGGGCTACATGGAAGGTATGTATGGAAAATATCCACGCATTGATAAAGAACTAATTTTAAAATACCACAAAGGCCTTATTGCCACTACCTGTTGCCTAGGCGCCTCGGTTCCAAAAGCAATCCTCAAAAAAGGAGAAGAGGCAGGAGAAATTGAATTCAAATGGTGGCTCGACCTATTTGGCGAAGACTATTACATTGAACTGCAACGTCATGATATACCTGAACAAAACAAGGTAAATGAAGTATTATTGAGATTTGCAGAAAAATTCAATGTACCAATAATTGCTTCCAATGATTCGCATTACGTTGATCAAAAAGATGCAAATGCACATGATATTTTATTATGTATCAATACAGGTGAAAAACAAAGCACCCCTACCGTAAAGGAAAGTGATGAAGAGGTAAGCATTAAAGGCAAACGTTTTGCTTTTTACAACGACCAGTTTTACTTCAAAACAACCCAAGAAATGTCGCAAATTTTTAGTGACATTCCTCAAGCTATTGACAATACAAACATGATTATTGATAAGGTACAAACGCTAGACCTAAAGCGTGATATCTTATTGCCCAATTATGTTATTCCAAGTAACTTCTTAACGCAGGACGATTACCTCCACCACCTAACTTATACAGGGGCAAAAGAACGTTACAAAGACATAACCCCAGATGTAGAAGAACGCCTCAATTTTGAACTGCATACTATTAGAACAATGGGTTTTGCGGGGTACTTCCTAATTGTTGCCGATTTCATTAAAGCAGGTCGTGAATTGGGCGTATTTGTTGGTCCGGGGCGTGGTTCCGCTGCAGGTTCTGCTGTTGCTTATTGTATTGGAATTACCAATATCGATCCAATAAAATACGATTTACTTTTCGAACGTTTCCTAAATCCAGATCGTAAGTCAATGCCCGATATTGATACGGATTTTGACGATGCTGGTCGCCAAAAAGTAATCGATTATGTGGTTCAAAAATATGGCAGAAACCAAGTTGCACAAATTGTAACTTATGGTACCATGGCTGCCAAAATGAGTATCAAAGATGTAGCCCGTGTTTTAGACCTACCCCTTCAAGAGGCCAATGCATTGGTTAAATTAGTACCAGACAAACCTGGTATAGATTTGGGTCGATTATTAACCGCTCCCATTGATGGAGATAAAGGTTTAAAAGACAAGGAAGGCCTGCAATCTGAAGAACTCGATAATGTAAAAAAACTAAGAGAATTATATGCCGGTTCCGACCTGGTTTCTAGGGTGCTAAAAGAAGCTGAAATCCTTGAGGGTTCCGTGCGTGGTACAGGTGTGCATGCGGCAGGTATTATTATTGCACCTACTGATTTAACAGATTTAATTCCTGTAGCAGTTGCCAAAGATTCGGACTTATTGGTAACACAATTTCAAGGTAAAGTTATTGAAGATGCTGGTGTAATTAAAATGGACTTCTTGGGCTTAAAAAACTTAACCATTTTAAAAGATGCACTTGCGTTAATTAAGCAAAACCACGGAATAGAAATTGTTTTAGAGGACATTCCTCTGGATGATGTTAAAACATACGAGCTCTACCAAAGAGGTGAAACCAATGGTACTTTCCAATTTGAAAGTGCTGGAATGCAAAAACATTTAAAAGACCTTAAGCCAGATAAATTCGATGACTTAATTGCCATGAATGCTTTGTACCGGCCAGGTCCAATTCAATATATTCCAAATTTCATTGCACGTAAACATGGTAAAGAAGCCATTACGTATGATTTGGAAATAATGAAGGAATACCTTGAACCAACTTATGGTATTACGGTATACCAAGAGCAAGTAATGTTACTCTCCCAAAAAATTGCCGACTTTACAAAAGGTGATGCCGATACCCTGCGTAAAGCAATGGGTAAAAAAGACAAATATACCCTCGACAAAATGAAGGGTAAATTTATGGAAGGGGCCAGTGCCAAAGGTTTTGTGCCAGAAACATTAGAAAAAATCTGGACAGACTGGGAAGCATTTGCACAATATGCCTTTAACAAATCTCACTCTACTTGCTACGCTTATGTAGCTTTCCATACGGCCTACCTAAAAACGCATTACCCTGCAGAATATATGTCGGCAGTGCTTACTACTAACTTGGGTAATATTGACAAAGTTTCTTTCTTTATGGAAGAATGCAGACGCATGGGCGTTCCGGTTTTAGGTCCGGATGTAAACGAGTCTTTCGCATCTTTTTCTGTAAACAAGGCTGGTCAAATTCGTTTCGGTTTGAACGCAATTAAAGGCGTGGGCGAGGCTGCAGTGGAAGCAATTATTTTGGAAAGAGAAAATGGTCCATACAAAAGTATATTCGACTTAGCTAAACGTGTAAACTTACGCGCAGTTAACAAGAAAACATTTGAAGCATTGGCATTAGCTGGTGGTTTCGATTGTTTCGAAAACACAACGCGCGCACAATATTTTGCAAATGGTGCAGATGAAATAAACACCATCGAAAAGGCAATTCGTTATGGCAATTCAGTTCAAGCAAATGCATCCAGCAATGCCATGAGTTTATTTGGAGCGGTATCTGGTGTAATTCTTCCAGAACCACCACTTCCTGTTGCCGAACCATGGAGCTTAATGCAACAACTCAATGCAGAAAAAGACATCATTGGAATGTACCTTTCTGGCCATCCATTAGATCCGTATAAAATTGAAATTGATAAATTAACCACGCACAAACTAGGCGAGTTGCAAGACCTTGCACCCTTAAAAGGCAAGGAAATAAAAATTGCAGGTATTGTTACTGCGGCCGATCACAGGGTTACCAAAAATGGCAAAAACTACGGCAGTATAACCATTGAAGATTATTCTGGAACTTACCAAATGGTGCTTTTTCAAGACTCTTATATCAACCATAGAAAATATATGGAGGTAGGTTATTTTCTTTATATCACAGGTCGGATAGACAATAGGTGGCAAAGAGAAAATGATTTTGAATTAAGAGTTCAAGGCATGGAAATGTTAAATGAGGTTAGGAATAAATTTTTCAAAAAAATCACTATTAATATAAACCTAGAAAAGGTAAGTAACAGCCTAGTATCAGATTTTCAAAACATCTCAAAAACCAATCCCGGCAATTGTGTTTTAAATTTTGATATAATTGATAACGAAGAAAATGCTTCCATCAGAATGCTTTCAACTAAAATTAAATTCAGCCCTAAAAACGAGATTTTAAAATGGTTGGAAGAAAAAGGTTTCAATTACAGATTTAATTAAACTGACAAAATGTTGCACATCCAATAGATGGCATTTATCTTGCAAACAAATAAAACAAAGAATATAATTATATGGCAATAGAAATAACAGATAGCAACTTCGAGGAAGTAGTGCTAAAATCAGACAAACCCGTATTGGTAGATTTTTGGGCAGAGTGGTGTGGTCCTTGCCGCATGGTTGGTCCAGTAGTAGAAGAATTAGCCAAAGAATACGAAGGAAAAGCAGTTATTGGTAAATTAGACGTTGACAATAACCCTAGAGTAGCTACAGAATTTGGTATTATGAGCATACCAGCTTTGTTGTTTTTTAAAGATGGCAAAGTGGTTGACAAACAAGTTGGCGCAGTACCTAAACATGTTTTGGCAGGTAAATTAAATGCACAATTGGCATAATAACAGCTTAAAAACATTATTTTGCAACAGTCGGTTCTCTTTTGAGCCGACTGTTTTTTGTTTATGGCCCAACAACTAAAAGAAAGCGATTTACTTCAAATTTCAAACTTAGAACTACTTGCAAAACAAGTAGTGGAAGGCTTTTTAACGGGCTTACATAAAAGTCCTTACCATGGCTTCTCTGTTGAATTTGCCGAACACAGGCAATACAATTCAGGAGAAAGCACCCGCAATATAGATTGGAAATTATTTGCCCGAACCGACAAATTATTTGTCAAACGATTTGAAGAAGAAACCAATTTAAGGTGTCAAATTGTGATCGACACTTCAAGTTCAATGTATTACCCAGAAAAGGGCTTAAACAAAATTCGTTTTAGTGCTATAGCGGCAGCTTCCCTTATTCAATTAATGAAGAGACAAAGAGATGCTTCTGGCTTATCTCTATTTAACGAAACACTTTGGTTTCACAGTCCATCCAAATTAGGTTTAACACACCAAAAGCTATTATATAGCAAATTGGAACAAGCGCTATCTGAGAAAATCCAAAATAAAAGTAGCAATATCAGCCAAACACTTCATCATTTGGCGGAAGGCTTGCACAAAAGATCCTTGGTAATCATATTCAGTGATATGTTTCAAAGTGGCAATGAATCAATATTTGATGCCTTACAACATTTGCGTTATAACAAACACGAGGTTATTTTATTTGATGTGCACGATAAATTTAACGAGCACGATTTTGACTTTGGCCATCGTCCTTATATTTTCAAAGACAGCGAAACTGGAGAAGAATTAAAACTACATCCTAATGCAGTTAAGGAGCAATATTTAAGCGCCTACCAATCTCACTTAGAGGAATTAAAACTCAAGTGTCTTCAATACAAAATAGACTACAATGAAGCCATTGTTGAAAATGATTTCAACCAAGTATTGCTTCCCTTCATCAAAAAAAGAAGCTGATTTTAAACAATTGTCGATGGTCCATAGTCGATTGTTCATAGTTCATTGTCGATGGATCACAAGCAGATAGGGAGCAAGCGGCAAAAAAGGGTTAAAAGAGGGCAAAAAAAAAACCTCCAAACTTACGTAAGGAGGTTTTTAAGAATCCGGCAACGACATACTTTTCCAGGTATTACCCAAGTATCATCTGCGCTGATGGGCTTAACTACTCTGTTCGGA
>CANFSD010000028.1 GCA_947449515.1 Bacteroidota bacterium | reverse complement strand
TTAGGAAGAAAAAGCGCAGAATGAGCGAAACAACAGGAACAAAGAGAATCAATGCCGTAATGAAGGAGCTAAATGTGGGGATGACCACTTTAGTTGAAGTTTTGGCTAAAAAAGGGCATGCCATTGAGGCAAAGCCTACTACCAAACTTACAGAAGATCAGTACGCAATACTATTGTCCGAATTCTCCTCAGAGAAAAAAGTGAAAGACGAGGCCAATAAACTTGGTCGAGATAGGCTCAAGCCGAAAGATACCGTGCACGAAATTCCTAAACCAAAAGCACCAGCTGCTGAAGAAGAGGAAGAAGAAGACGGTATGCTCATCAAATCTGGATTGGCAAATACCCAAAACAAAAAAGTGGAGGCTCCTGCTCCAGTTGCACCAGAAGTAATTGCTGCACCAAAGCCAATTGAAGAGCCAGCTGCAGTGGAAACTCCTAAAGCAGAAGAACCTACAGTTAAAGCTCCTGAGGAAAAAGAAGAAGGTGGTTTGAAGGTAATGGGTAAAATTGACTTAGATGCCCTTAAAAAGCCTAAAGCAAAAGCTAAAAAGGTTGAGCCTAAAATAGAAGAGCCTGCTGCTCCTGCTCCTAAGAAAAAAGCCAAAGAAGAGCCAATTGTAGAAACAACTGCAATTGCCGAAACACCTGCTGCTCCCAAAGAAGTAGAAATTGTTACCCCTCCAACTCCTGAAGTTACAACTCCTAAAGAAATAATTGAAGCCAAAGAACCTACTGTTTCTGAGGTAAAATATGAAAAATTAGACGGTCTTAAAGTAATGGGCAAAATAGAGCTCAGACAAGACCCGCCTGCTAAAAAACAAAATCCTGTTGCAAGTAGCGACGATCCAAACGGCAAACGTAAACGCAAACGCAAACAAATTGGTGGCGACCAACCTGGAACGCAAAGGTTAGACCCAAATAAACCTGCAGATCCAAACCGTCCTCGTCCGCCATACCAAGGTAACAATAACCGTGGCCCAGGCCAAGGTGGTGGATACCAAGGAAACAATAACCGTTATGGCAACAAACCTGGTGCGCCAGGCCAAGGCAATAACCGTTTCGCTAAACCAGAAGAGAAAACTGAAATTAGCGATAAGGAAATTCAAGATAAATTAAAGGCAACTCTTGCCCGCTTAAATCCAGGTAGCAAGAACCCTAATATTGGTGCGGTTCGTTCCAAAATTCGTAAGCAAAAACGTGACTTCAAAGCCAATGAGCGTGAAGAAGCGATGTTGCAAGAAGAAATGGAGAAAAACAAACTGAAGGTAACTGAATTTGTAACGGCAAATGAACTTGCCCAAATGATGAACCTTCAAGTTACCCAAATTATCAGCGCTTGTATGAGTCTTGGTATGATGGTTTCAATTAACCAACGCCTAGATGCCGAAACCATTGCCATTGTAGCAGAAGAATTTGGATTTGAAGTGGAGTTTGTTTCTGCAGAAATGGTGGAAGCAGTAGAAGAAGAAGTAGACGATCCAAGTACCTTATTGCACCGTGCTCCTATTGTAACGGTTATGGGTCACGTAGATCATGGTAAAACATCTTTACTCGATTATGTGCGTAGCGCAAACGTTGTAAAAGGCGAAGCGGGTGGTATTACCCAACATATTGGTGCCTACGAAGTAAAATTAGAAAACGGTAAGAAAATTACCTTCCTTGATACACCTGGTCACGAAGCGTTTACCGCTATGCGTGCAAGGGGTGCAAAAATCACAGATATTGTAATTATTGTAATTGCAGCAGATGATTCTGTAATGCCACAAACCAAAGAGGCTATATCGCACTCATTGGCAGCAGGTGTTCCAATTATCTTTGCTATCAATAAAATTGACCGTGATGCTGCTAACCCAGATAGAATTCGCGAACAACTTTCTGCCATGAATATCCTTGTGGAAGAATGGGGTGGTAAATACCAATGTCAAGAGATTTCTGCCAAAAAAGGTACAGGTGTTGAAGCATTATTAGAAAAAGTATTGCTTGAAGCTGAAATGCTCGACCTTAAAGCAAATCCAGATAAACGTGCTGTAGGTTCTATCATTGAAGCAACCTTAGATAAAGGTCGTGGTATTGTTACCACCGTTATGGTGCAAAGTGGTACAATGAAAGTGGGTGACCCTCTTTTAGCTGGTACCAACAATGGTAAAGTTAGAGCTATGTTTGACGAACGCGGCAAGAAAATGATTTCGGCTGGTCCAAGTACACCAGTTGTTATTCTTGGATTTGATGGCGCTCCTCAAGCGGGTGATAGATTTATTGTAACCAAAAACGAACAAGAGGCTAAAGAAATTGCTAATAAACGCCAACAATTGCAGCGCGAACAAGGTATTAGAACCAATAAACATATTACCCTTGATGAAATTGGAAGACGTTTGGCAATTGGTAACTTTAAAGAATTGAATGTAATTGTTAAAGGTGACGTGGATGGTTCAGTTGAAGCATTAGCAGATTCATTAATTAAACTTTCAACGCCAGAAGTTCAGTTGAGTGTTATTTATAAAGCGGTAGGACAAATTTCTGAAAGTGATGTAATGTTAGCTTCGGCTTCAGATGCTATCATCGTAGGTTTCCAAGTACGTCCAAGCCCACAAGCCAGAAAACTTGCAGAAACAGAATCAATCGACATTCGTCTATACTCTGTAATTTACAACGCAATTGAAGAAATTAAATCTGCAATTGAAGGTATGTTGGCGCCAACCATTGAAGAGAAAATATTGGGTAACGCACAAATCCGTGAGGTGTTTAAAATCACCAAAGTGGGTACTGTTGCAGGTTGTATGGTTACCGATGGTAAATTGGTTAGAAATGCCAAAATCCGCTTAATTAGAGATGGTGTGGTTGTATTCTCAGGAGCACTTTCTTCACTTAAACGATTTAAAGACGATGCCAAAGAAGTGGCAACAGGTTTTGATTGCGGTTTAACTATTAATAATTACAACGATTTAAGAGAAGGTGACTACGTAGAAGCCTACGAAGAAATTGAAGTAAAACGTACGCTTAAATAAGTTACGTTAACATATATAAAAAAGAGGCCATTGGATTACCAATGGCCTCTTTTTTTCTACCTTCATGAAAAACTTTAATCCAAAGCATTTGCCATTAATGCGCAATAATTAATTTTTTCATGACAAGGTTTGATCCACAAGAAACTCTAACGAGGTATTCACCATCATAAAGCAATTTTGTATCTAGGTAAGCAATAGTGCTACCTTGTAAAATATTGGAAGTTTGAATTTGTCTTCCACTAAGATCAAACAATTCTACTTTTAAATTTTCATTTAATAAACCTTCACATTGAACTGCTACGATATCTGATGTAGGATTTGGAAACATAACAATCTCCAATCCTTTTGACAATACAGAATATATGCCTGTTTTAATAGGCTTATATTGCGTTACAGGTTCAGTAATACTTGGCACTTTAGACGCAAGTTTAACTCCATAATAAGTAGGTCCAATTAAATATGGATAGGCAGAATTCCAGTTTTCATCAACAGTAGCAAAGTAACAATATATCCCATTTGGGTATTCTGGTGTTACACAAAAACGACCATTATGTATATCTAAGTAATCTGGTGAACTTGGAGCGGTGTATTGGTAATCTTCCCTAAATAAGCCAAGCGGATACGTGGCACTTACATTAGGCCCTGATTTAACCGTATCGCCAGTATATAAAGTTGTTCTTGTTGTAATCGAACGTAAGGAAAAGCTAGATTTCATGCGCACAATACCTCCAGTTCCATCGGCATTTTTATAGCCATATGCACCATATACTGGAAATCCATCATAGGCAAAACCAATTAAAGGAGAATGCTTTGTTGAATCTAAAACATAAAGTCCATCAGCATCATATAAATTACAAACGGTTGAAATAACATTTTTGTCCAATTTAAACGCACTTGGGTTCTGATGATGATGGTAATTACCCATAGCAGGATGCCCCTTGCTGCAATCAAATCCGCCACGCTCGGCAACTATTGCATCTCTGTTCCAAACTTGATCGCCCATACCGCCCAAGGGGCCACCTTTGAGCGAATTGGTTGCACTTTGCCATGATACACCATCACGGTAATCAAACATGGCTACGCCATTCACAAAAATACCAATATTGCCACCCTGGGTTGGTGTGAAGGTTCCTGTATTTTTAGATGGAATCAATGGCAATTTGAAGATGGCATTTTGATTGGTTGTAACAGAAGGATTGCCATCTAAGAAAGGTCCAGTAACATAGGAAGGAACACCATTTGCCCGAACATATACTGAAGTAGCAGAATAATAAACCGCTAATACATTTGCAGAATCTGCATCATTAATAGCTGTTGAGTTGTTTTTTACATAGTGCCTTCCCTTAATACCAGTAGTATTATGCAGCCAAGATAGAATGGCTGGATTGGTTTGGGCAAAGCTACTTATACCTGAAATAAGCAAAGTAAGGGCAATCAAAAATCTCTTCATAGGTTTTGGTTTGTTTTTTTGTAATTATCAATTCATAAAAATTAAGTGCGTGTAAGTAAATCAAAAAACAAGATAAACAATCCCAAATTTTGCTTTACTCGAAAACTTAGACGCTCAAAAACTAATAACCATTCGCCCTATTTAAAAACATTTTTCTAGGATAAGAATAATTCTCATTAAACAAAAATCCTTTATCCGTAAGGCACAATAGGAATGCCGTTAGATCAACCCTTTCCTCCTTACTTAATTTAATTGGTTCTTTAAGCAAATAGGACAAGGAGGAAGTTTTACACTTTGGTGACGCATAATGATGCAATACTGCTGAAATTGTTTTGAACCTACCATCATGCATATAAGGAAATGAAAATTCAATGTTCCTTAAAGTTGGCACCTTAAATTTAAAAGAGTCTGTAGGGTTTTGTGTAATTAAATATCTACCAAAATCACGCAAGTTTTCATCCATACACAAACCATTATTTTCAAATGCTAAATTGGTAAATAATGGCTCGCTATGACAACTGTTACAATGCCTTTGAAAGAGCTTATACCCTTTTCCTTCCTGTGCTGTAAAAGCAGCCTCACTCCGCATTACAGAATCATATTTTGAATTAGCACTTACCAAAGTGAGCAAAAATTGAGAAATAGATTTTAACACATATTCACTTTTCACAATAGAATCCCCATAGGCTTTTGCAACCATTGATTTATATAATTTTGAACGGTTCAATTTTAAAAGCAAAGAATCTAATCTCTCACCCATTTCCTTTGGATGGGTTATTGGCGCAAGGGCCTGCATATCCAAATGATTAATGGCTCCGTCCCACATAAAACTCCTATGCCAAGCCAAATTCATTAAAGTTGGAGAATTTCTATTACCAATACTATCATAAATGCCATGACTTAGCGCATGGTCGGCATGGGTGAATGCATTGTATTGTGAATGGCAACTGGCGCAAGAAATGGTATTATTTTTCGATAAAATTGGGTCGTAAAAAAGAGCACGACCTAAGAATACTGCATCTTCATTTAAGGGATTGCGATTAAAATTATAAACCGGCTTGGGCCAACCTTTTGGTATTGAAAAATTAAAGCTTTGGCGCGAAACAAAGCCCAAGCATGAAAAAACAAGGAGAAAAATTAGGACCCTTTTCATTTTCATTTCACGGTAAAACAATTTTTCAAATACCTACTCAACAAAACTGCATCCAAACTCGGTTGCATTAAATGTGAACGCTTAAGAAGGTCTAAATAAGGAAAAAAATTCAGCAGATCAAAAGCAATGAAAACTGAAGATTGCGAATCAACTTTAAAAGTAAGTTCTTGAATTGAATTAAATGGATATTGATAACCACCCAAATGAAATTGAAATTCCTTTTTAACACCTTGCTTGAAATAAAACCCTTCTATTTTTGAATTTATATAACCACTTTGCCAAGCCCAATACATGCCATTTATTGGATCCAAATCGCCACCAAAAGATCCTGAAACACTGGTAATACTGTCTATTCCTAATTTGAATTTGATTTGATTATAGGTAAATCCTGAGGGTAAATCAAAATGAAGGTAAAAACTTTTGGGATTAGCTAAATCTATTAAATGGTATGAGTTTTTTTCTGCATAAAGCAATGAATCATTGTTCCAAAACGCCATATCACTTAAATAAAATTTAACGGTAGTTATTTGAATTGAATCTGTTTGATTTACCTCATAGCTTGAATCAAGACTCAAAGAATGCTCCCCCATTTTCATTTTAAGCATTAAACTTTGGGCATTACAATCCTGTTTTACCGCAATAAATAGCAGCACAATTTGTAGGATGTATTTAATTATTTTTGAAGTCATTTCTAATTTCAAATAAAGCAATAATATTGATTCCACTAAAAAAAAGAGGCCATCGGTAATCCAATGGCCTCTTTATTATAAAATTTATAACACGTTATTGCTTGCTCTGTGCATCAACTACCGCAATGGTAACCATGTTTACAATTTCACGTACACTGCTTCCCAATTGTAAAATATGGGCAGATTTTTTCAAACCCAATAAAACAGGTCCAATTGCCTCGGCAGCACCAAGCTCTTGCATCATCTTGTAGGCAATATTTCCAGACGACAAACTAGGGAAAATGAAAGTATTTACAGGCTCTCCTACCAATTCGCTAAATGGAAAATTCTCTTTTAATAGTTTTTGGTTAATGGCAATATTTGCCTGCACCTCACCATCAACTATCATTTGAGGATATGCTGCTTTTAATTTTTTACGCACGTTCGACATTTTTACAGCATCCTCTCCTTTTGCCGAACCAAAATTGCTATAACTCAATAAAGCAATGCGCGGATCTCTGTTAAATTTCTTAACAGCCTTATAGGCCAAATGGGTAATGTTTACCAATTGCGCCTCATCAGGGTTTTGATTTACCGAGCAATCTGCAAAGAATAAAGTTCCCTTTTTAGAAAGCATAATATACATACCAGCTACCACATCAGTTCCTTCCTCTTTTCCTAAAATTTGCAAGGCAGGACGAATGGTGCTAGGATAGTTTTTAGTTAAGCCACTGATCATAGCATCTGCCTCGCCTAATTCAACCATCATTGGCGCATAATGATGTCTATCGCGCATTAGTTTTCTGGCTTCATGAAGGGTTAAACCATTGCGCTGACGCTTACGGAACAATACATCTGCAAAAGCATTTCTCTTATTCTCATCTTCCATTGGATCTATAATGGAAATGCCTTGAAGGTTCATTTTATTGTCGGCAATAATCTTTTCAATTTTTTCGCGCTGACCCAATAAAATTGGAATAGCAATTCCCTCATCTTTTACAATTTGTGCAGCACGTAATATTTTAAAATTATCGGCCTCAGAGAACACCACACGCTTTGGATTTTGCTTAGCCTTATCTGTTATGGCTCTAATGAAATTACTTTCCTTACCCAACCTGTTCAATAATTGGTTATGGTATTTATCCCAATCTGTAATTGGTTCTTTGGCAACACCACAATCCATAGCAGCTTTAGCCACAGCAGGTGATACCGTTGTTATTAAACGAGGATCAATTGGTTTTGGAATAATATAGTTTCTACCAAATGAAACATTGCCTTCGTTATAGGCAAGGTTTACTATTTCTGGAACAGGTTCTTTTGCTAATTGTGCCAAAGCATATACAGCAGCCAATTTCATTTCTTCCGTAATTTTTGTAGCACGTACATCCAATGCACCTCTAAAAATATAAGGGAAACCCAATACATTATTCACCTGGTTTGGATAATCACTGCGACCAGTAGCCATAATAATATCTGGCCTTGAAGCCATTGCCAGTTCATAAGTAATTTCAGGGTTTGGATTAGCCATAGCAAACACAATACAATCTTTGTTCATGCTGCGCAACATCTCTTGAGAAACCACATCTGCTTTTGATAAACCAACAAACACATCGGCACCTTTCATGGCATCCTCTAATTTGTGTAAGTCACGTGAAGTGGCAAATGGTCTTTTAATATCATCCAATGCTGGATTATCCGTTCTAATCACACCCTTGCTATCGCACATGATGAGGTTTTCTTGCTTCACACCTAATGCAAACATAATGCGTGCACAAGAAACAGCAGCAGCACCTGCACCATTGTATACTACCTGAATATCTTCAATTTTCTTTCCAACCAATTCTAAAGCATTTAGCAAAGCTGCTCCAGTAATAATTGCAGTACCATGTTGATCGTCGTGCATAATGGGAATGTTCAATTCCTCTTTTAAGCGACGTTCAATTTCAAAACACTCAGGCGCTTTAATATCTTCTAAATTGATACCTCCAAAAGTGCCAGAAATATTCTTTACAGTTTTAATAAATTCATCGGTGTCTTTGGTGTCTATTTCTATATCAAATACATCAATATCTGCAAAGATCTTAAAAAGCACCCCTTTACCTTCCATTACAGGTTTAGAGGCGTCTGCACCAATATCTCCTAAACCTAAAACAGCCGTACCATTACTAATTACAGCTACTAAATTCCCTTTGGCTGTATATTTATAAATATCGTCTGGGTTTTCTGCAATAGCCAAACAAGGCTCTGCAACTCCAGGTGAATAAGCCAAACTTAAATCTCTTTGAGAATTGGTTGGCTTAGTTGGCACAACTGCAATTTTTCCAGGACGACCTTTGCTATGGTATTTTAATGCATCTTCTTTCAGTGAACTCATAAGTGTAATTTATGTTTATTTGGGTTCGAACCAACCCTATACAATATTAAAAAATTAACGGGCCATTTAAAATGACCTTTATCAATGCAACATTACTAGAAATTAGGTCTGATACTCATATCAGCGTAATAATCTAAAATATAATTAACCGCCTCATCTGCGGTATCAACCAATTTAAAAAGAAATAAATCATCTGGACTCACATTCTTTTCTCGCTCGCACATTACTTGCTTAATCCAATCCAGCAATCCACCCCAAAATTCACTACCAACCAACACTACAGGAAAATGGGCAACTTTATGTGTTTGTATGAGCGTTAAAGACTCAAACAATTCGTCCAGTGTACCAAAACCACCAGGCATGGCAATAAACCCTTGCGCATATTTCACAAACATTACTTTACGCACAAAGAAATAATCAAAATTAATATGTTTATCGCGATCGATATAACGATTAAAAAATTGCTCAAAAGGCAATTCTATTCCCAATCCAACCGATTTCCCTCCGGCTTCATAGGCACCTTTATTTCCAGCTTCCATGATACCAGGGCCACCACCCGTAATTACGCCAAAGCCCGCATTTACAAGCTTCTTGGCAATTTCTTCTGCCATCAAATAATAGGGATGATCCTGTTTGGTTCGGGCCGAACCAAAAATAGAAACACATGGACCAATCTTACTCATCTTCTCAAAGCCTTCAACAAATTCGGCCATGATTTTAAAAGTAGCCCAACTATCGCTTACTTTAATTTCTGGCCAATCCTTTTTTTGAAATGCACGTTTTATTCTTTCTTCTTCTATTGGATCTGTCATTTTTGAATGAGCATTGGGTGAAAAAATCAGAAGGCAAAAAGCCCTCCATCATTGCACTAGATTTATATAAAAATTACGCCAACAATTCTTTTAATACAGCAGAAATTATTTTTCCATCTGCTTTTCCAGCAAGCGCTTTCATGGCCAAGGGCATAACTTTACCAAAGTCTGCAGCACCAGATGCACCAGAATCTTTCACCACAGTTGTTAACACTGCTCTTACTTCTGCTTCATCCATTTGTTTTGGAAGGTAGCGTTCAATAATCTCCAGTTCCTCTTGCTCAACTTTAGCCAAATCTTCACGCTTATTTTGAATATAAATATCCAAAGATTCTTTACGTTGTTTGGCCAATTTCATAAATATTTTCAATGCTGCATCATCAGAAACTACACCGTTTGCACCAGGCTCGCTTGCGGCCAATAACAGTGCCGATTTCAATCCTCTTAAGGCGCGTAAGGCAATTTCTTCTTTAGCCTTCATTGCTGCAATTACATCAGCATTTATTTTTTCTTGTAATGTCATTTCTATAGATTTTTTATATAGCCCGAACTTTTAAGGTTCGTTCTGATAAACTATTTCTTCTTACCAACAAATTTTGCGCCTTTACCCAAGAAGAAAGAAAAAGTATCACTTCTTAATCCTACACGTAAAGTCTCCAATGGAATAATATCATTAGGGGCAATATTCCCCATGTTTACATTGGCTCCAACTAATTTGATAAAATAAGTTTGTTGCGCTTTTTGTGGCGCTTCCCAAATAATTTTTTCTTCTGGAATTTTAGTTAATATTTCTTGAACCAAACCTTCACGCACTTCACCACTACTTCTGTAAACACCTACATTACCTGCCTCGCGCGCTTCAGCAATTACTTTCCATGCGCCTGCCTTTAATTCAGTTTGCATTAATTCAATCCACTGATAAGGCGGGATAATTTTCTCTACGTCTTTGCTACCTACCTCACTCAATACGGTAACATGTTTACTTAATTTACTGATAAAATCAAGTTTGGCATCATGCGGTAATTCTATTGATCCATCAGATATTTCTGCATGCAACATGCCATACTTTTCTAATAAACGGATATAATCCTCAAATTGATTTCTAACTATATAGGCTTCAAATAAAGTTCCACCAAAATAAACAATGATACCATTGTCTTGATACAATTTTATTTTAGCCTCCAACATTGCCTTAGGAGTAACATAAGAAGTACCAAATCCCAATTTAACGATATCTACATAATCACCACTTACAGAAATTAAATCTTCTGCTTCACGGTAACTTAATCCTTTATCCATAACCATGGTTAATCCCTTGTTTCTTGGTTTTGATGGACGCTCTGGAATTTGTTTCAATTTAAAATTCTTCATATTCTGCTTATTTGTGCATTTGAGCCTTTTGCCCAAGCGGCAACAAAGGTATTCTTTCAGTATAAAAAAAGGAAATAAAAAGCCGCTTACTTTTGGGCTTCTCTATAGGTCTCTATTAAGTTTAAAATATCCTGTACCTGCTTGAGTTGCGGGGCTATTTCAAACACCAAAAAATGGTCGGCAAAATTGAGTGCCAAAGCTTTTTCCAAATAACGCAAAGCTTCTTTGGTTTGGCCCAAGGCATATAAATACACCAATAACCTGTAATAATATTGATGGCATGTTGGGTCAAAAATTAATCCTTCCATCACCAATTCAACTGCTTCATGGATATTACCTTCTGTGTATTTAACAAAACTCCAATCTAGGTATGCTTCCATCATACCTGGATCCATTTCTATCAATTTTGCATAAATATCTTCTGCCTCTTTCTTAAAGCCAAGTTTGTATTCACATTCGGCTAAAATCAATAAGAATTCAGCGTTTTCAGGCTCTAACAATACAGCACGTTTAAAATGCTGCAAAGCTTCCTTAAATAAACTTTCTTTTTCATAAGTAATGCCAATACCAAACCAAGCTTCTGCCAAATTGGGATTCATTTGCGCGGCCTTTTTATATTGTACTCGCGCCTCCTGAATTTGCCCCAAACGTTCATAACAGCCTGCCAAATTGCAATAGGAAATACTATCGCCACCTTCCAATTTAATTACCTCAAGATACTCTTTCACGGCATCCTCAAACCTATCCAATTCAACCAAAGCATTGGCTTTATTGAAACGTGCAACAGAATAATCTTCATCTATAGCCAAGCAATAATCAAAAGCATCTATTGACTCTGCATGCGAGCCCATTTTTCCATAGGTAACCCCCAAATTATACCAAGCACCAACATTATAGGGATCTATATCAATAAGTTTGTTGAGGTAAAGCAAAGATTCGTTGTAATTACCAACCAAATCATAGCAATGCGCCAATTCGTAATAGGCTTGCTCTAATTCAGGCTCCTCCGATATAATGATTTTAAAATACCTGGCAGCATACATGTATTCATCGCAATCGTCGTAGGCATATGCTATTTCAAAAAGCATATCCAAACGTTCATCACAATGCATAAGGGCTTTTTCAAAATATTCCTCTGCCTCCTCTAATTGATGCTGATGAACGCAAACTTCACCTTTTAATAAAAACAATTCTGGGTTAAATGGCTCATATAACTCGGCCCGATCCAATTCCGTTTTTGCCTCTTCAAATTTTTCTAATACCACATAAATCTCAGCCAATTTTATCCAAAAAGCAATATAATTAGGGTAAAGCTCTTTCCCAAAATCTACTGCCTCCATGGCCTTTTTATGCTTTTCAAGCTGAATATAATAATCTATAATGCCCTCTATAGCTTCTGCATCGAAATAATCTTTGGTCTTATTCCGCATCATCTTCTCATAGCGCTGCACATTGCTGCTTACCTCTTCCCCTAAAAAATCGTTTCCATCCATACCAGATTATTTACCTACCAAATTTAATTTTTCTTCCGCAACCGAAAAACACCAAAAGGTCAAATTTTTTGCAAATCTTTGAACATTCGAAAAACAATCATCCCCAAAAAATGAGAAAATATTTCGCATTCCTAGTTATAACGCTGCTTCAGGCGAATTTGTATGCACAAACTTTGCCAAAAAACCGCAATCAGGCAAACTGGCAGCAAAAGGTAGATTACGTCATTAATGCCCAACTTAACGTGAAAACCAAGGTATTAGACGCGTTTGAAACCATTACCTATTACAACCAAAGTCCAAACGAAATTACGGAAATTTATATGCATTTATGGCCAAATGCCTATAAAAACAGGAATACAGCCTACGCCAAGCAAGATTTAGAAAATGGAAAAACCAATTTTTACTTTTCCGAACCAAATGACCGTGGTTATATTGATAGCCTAGATTTTAAAATCAATGGTGAAAAGGTAAAATGGGAACTCACCGAAAATATAGACATTGCAAAAATTACCTTAAACATTAGCTTAAAGCCCGGACAATCGCTTCAATTGAGCACTCCCTTCCATGTTAAAATTCCTGCCGTTTTCTCAAGAGCTGGATTTGAAGATGGTATTTTTTGCATGACACAATGGTATCCAAAACCGGCAGTTTATGACGTTAATGGCTGGAACCCGATGCCCTATTTAAACCAAGGAGAATTTTACAGTGAATTTGGAAAATTTGATGTGAGCATTACCCTTCCCAAAAACTACGTATTGGCAGCCACAGGTGAAGTGCAAGACCTAAAAGAAAAACAATGGTGGTTACAAAGATCTAAAAACCTAAAGGCGCCCCATTTTTCTACAGATTCTTCTAAAACATTGCGTTTTGTGCAAGATTCGGTGCATGATTTTGCCTGGTTCTGCAGTGAAGATTTTATGTGCGATAGAAGTGAAGTATTGCTTGCCAATGGCAAAACAGTTGAAACCTGGATTTTTGCCAAATCTAAAAATGAAAAAGACAAACCAAACGGCATCGAATTTGTAGATGAAGCAGTTACTTTC
>CANFSD010000027.1 GCA_947449515.1 Bacteroidota bacterium | reverse complement strand
CTACCGGCAATTGGTGCGCCGTACAATGCAAAATGTTTTACGCAGGCAAGTAGGCTACTGTTCGAACCAATATTTTCTTGGTATCCCTTAACTTTTGCACGTGCAATGAGTGAACCAATATATGGGTCCTCTCCAGAACCTTCTGCCACACGACCCCATCTTGGATCGCGTGAAATATCTACCATAGGCGAATAGGTCCAATGCAAGCCATCTGCAGCAGCCTCCACAGCAGCAATTCTTGCAGTTTGTTCAGAAAGCAAAGTGTCCCAAGCGCATGATTCACCTAAAGGAATAGGGAAAATTGTTTTATGTCCGTGAATTACATCATAGCCAAATAACAATGGAATTTTTAAACGTGATTCCATGGCTAATTTTTGCAATTTCATGGTGTATTCTGGCGTATAGGCATTGAAAATATTGCCGCATTTTCCGCTTTGTAAATCTGCTTTGTAACTGTCTCTAATTACTGGGCCGGTTACAGACATGTCGCTGGTAAATAAGGTAAGTTGGCCAACCTTTTCTTCTAAGGTCATTTTGCCAATTAATGTTCTAATAAAAACATCTTTTGTTTCGGGTTTTATTGGCGCCTTTTTTTGAGAATAACCAATTTGGGTTATCAAAAGTGCTGCCAATAAAAGTACACAACGTTTCATCAATGGTATCATTCTATTATTATTTAATTTTTAATTGGGGTGAGCTAAATTCAAGTTTTAAGAGACCGTTTTTTATATCTGGATTACTCATAAATAAGTTCCACAATAATGCACTGCGGTAATTTTCTATCATTACAACTATTGGTCCTTGGTCAATTGCCAAGTATGAGGCTGCTTGCCAATTTCTGGTTTCGTCAAAGGCATCCACAAATCCATATTGGCCATAAATTTTATCGCCTAAATCATTGTAAAAATGCTTGAGCGCAGCCATACTTTCTTTTGGTGTATATGGAAATGATGACAAAGCTGCTGTTGGAGAAATAACACCTAAATCATTAGAAGGGGAGTGGCCATCATATCCGTTGTAACTATCGCTTGAGGTTAATCCCCAACAATTTGCGCCATAGCCTTTGAAGTGCTTTGGATTTACCAAACAGTGTTTGTAGTTAATCAAAGAATGGCTTTTATTTTGTTGCCAGTAATCGGCATACTTGTCTTTTAAGCCCCTTGGGTCGAGCCCTAAAAAAGAATATTGTGAAAAAAACAAGGGGCCTCCATAGTCAAAACCCAATGGAAGGGTAACATCATAAAATGATTTTCCATTATTGAAAAACGAACTCTTGGCCCAACCTTCATGGTATACAGCTGCATTAATACCATAGGTATGCGATGAGGCTGCTATTACATAGGCGATGAGGCATTCATTCCATCCCCTGATTTCAAAATTCATTGCCCAACCATGGTTAGGACTCCAATGCCAATACAAAACATTTTTTTGATTGGTATACCAATTCCATTCGGCTCCATCCCATAACCATTGAATTCTATTTCTTAATTCTTCCTCTTCTTTGGTATTGGCGTTAAAATATTGTTTGGCACATAATAATCCTTGAAACAAATAGGCTGATTCAACTATATCTCCGCCATCATCTTTTCTGCTAAATGGTATTGTTTTTCCTGTTTCACCATTGAGCCAATGCGGAAAAATACCGTGATAGTGATTGGCCTTGTCTAAGAATTTTACCATTTTGAGGAGATGACTCACCGCATCTTTTCTGCTAATCCAATTTCTATTGGTAGCCACAATGATTGACATAACACCAAAACCGGTGCCGCCTGTGGTTACCACTTCATTGCCATAATCATAAGCCACATTGCTGCGCTCTCTGGCCATGCCACTAACAGGATGGGCAAACTCCCAAAAGTAATTAAACGAACTTCTTTGAATTTGGTCTAATAAGGCCGAATCACTTGCCATTGGAGGATGTGGCGCATGGTAAAGGTCATTATTTTGCGCTTCGGTTTTAGTGAAGCCAAGAAAAATAAACAAACAAAAGAGACTTTTTTTAAGCATATAATTTTTCTGTTTTATTGCAAGAAGGGACTTTGGAAGCCAATAGATTTCATGCCGGTTTTAACCTCTGGGCAACTCATAAAAAGATTCCACAACAATCCGCTGCGGTGGTTTTCTATCATAACCATTATTGGTCCTTGGTCAATAGCCAAGAATGAATCTGCAAACCATAAATTTGATAAATGAATGGCATCTACAAAGCCATATTGTTTAAACATTTTATCGCCCAATTTATAATAGAAAAAGCGCAAAGCATTCATTGATTCGGTTGGGGTATAAGGCATAGAACTCAAGGCGGCGGTTGGACTAATAATACCTAAATCATTATTGGGTTCATGGGCAGAATAGCCATTTACATCATTGTCAGATGCCGTTAATCCCCAACAATTTGGTCCATAACCAAAATGGTTCCTTGGATTGGCAACACAGTAAGAATAGTTTATTTTAGAATGCGCCACGTTTTGATCCCAATAGTTGGCAATGTCGTCTGTTAGTGAATGGGGGTTTACGCCTAAAAAGGTATAGTGTGCAAAAAAGAGAGGTCCGCCCATTGACCATCCTAAAGGCAATTTGTAGCCATAATAGGTATTGTTATTTTTAATACCTCCATTACTGGTATAGCCAGCAGTATAAACTATTTTAGGAATATTGAATGTTCTGCTAGAGGCTGCCATGATATAGGTGATTAGGCATTCATTCCAACCTTTAATTTGCATGTTCATATCCCAACCATAATTGGCGCTCCAATGCCAATACAAAACATTTTCATTGTTTTTTCTGAACCAAGTCCATTCAATTTCATCCCAAATTTTATTGATGGTAGCACGCAATGAATCTTCTGTTGAATTATTGCCATTAAAATATTGGCGTGCACATAGCAATCCTTGCATCATGTAAGAAGTTTCCACCAAATCTGCCCCATTGTCTTTTAAGCTCATTGGAATAACATTTCCAGTTATTCCATTCATCCAATGCGGAAAGGCGCCATGAAATCTTTGTGCTTTGTAATAAAGAAAATTACTCATGGTTAATATGCGTTCTGCAGCAGCAGTTTTAGAAATAAAACCTCTATCTGCACCTGCAATAATAGCCATTACGCCAAATCCAGATCCGCCAATTGTAACCAAATCTCCAGAGGTATTTCTTTCTCTAGCCAGGCCACAATTTGGATGTCCAAAATCCCAAAAATATTTAAGGGTAGCAGCTTGTACTTTGTCTAATAGGGCATCGTCGGAAATAATTGGAAATTTATTATTGGTATCTAATTCTGTAATAAAGGGAAGGCTAACAGTTTGTTTTATTTTTTCGCCTTGAACCGATAATAAGTTGGCGCTAATTGAAATGAAGTTTTTGGTAAAAGGCGCAAATGGATCCGTACAAAGGATAGCAACCGCAGAGTCGCCTTGCTCATAAGTAATATTGTAAGCAAGTTCTTTAAAGTTGGGGTCCCAAACTCTAATTTGTCCGGCTACGCTAGACCTATTTATGGCAGTAGAAAACTTGATTTTAAAGGTGGGGTGTACCGGAATGTTTACATAAGGAAAGGTTTTTACCGAACCAATTTGAATTTGGGTATAATAAAAGGAGGCATTTGGTATTGGAACAGGGGGGGAGGGGTTGTCTTTTTTGCATGACCCCACCAGCAGCAATAGGCAGCCAAATAAACTTACAAGGATATTTCTCATTTACCCCCGAAATATAATAAAAAAAGCTTGCCAAAATAAATTGACAAGCTTTTTTTATTGCGCTAAAAGCTAGGATTATTTACCTGCGCTTTCTAAGTCGTATAATGATTGAACATCTGCATCAGCCAAAGCTTTGTTGTAGATACGGAACTCATCCAAGTTGCCAGTGAAGTTTTTCATCCAGCCATCAGGAGTACCATCAACCATTTGCTTGTAAGCACCAAAGATGAATCTGTTTGCATTAGCAAATTGTAATTCTCCAAGTGGAGCACCACCTTGCGCTGGATCATTGCTCCAACGTTTTGAAACGCCATCAGGTCTTACAACTTTTTTACCGTTTACATAAACAGTAGCAGTTGAAGAAGCACCATCATATGTGAATGCAACATGAGCCCATTGGTCAACGATACCTGTTAAACGATTTTCGTTTGCATAATCAACCCATTGCTCTTTCCAAGCAGTGTTAGCATCCCATTTGTCGAAAGTGAATTTCAAACGCAATGAATCGCTACCAGCAGTACCTGATTCTTGCAATACAAATAAGTTACCAATCCAGTTGCTGTCATTGATCAATTGGAACATTGATTTAGCACCATCTGCATGTTGTGAAGTTTTTACCCAATAAGCTACAGTTACATTTTTAATGTCTTTTACAGCACTACCTACAGTATTGTAAACGATGTAAGCATTGGTGTCACCTTGGTAAGCTTGGCCTTTTTTACCTGCTACGAAAGTGTTGTTTTTACCTGTACCTGCAGAAATATTTCCTTTAGCATCAGTAATAACGCCATCGAAAGAAAATTTAGCAACCAAGTTAGCAGAAGCTACTTCGTCTGAACTGCTGTAACCACTAGGAGTTACTGGAGGGGTGTCTGTTGTTGTTTTTTTACATGAGCTAATAACCGCTGCACCAATTACAGCAACGCCCATTAATTTAGTAAATGTTGATTTGAAATTTTTCATTTTGTTTTTAGTGTGTTTTGAAGTTGTGAAAATATAAATATGGAATTAAAATGCAAACTTTTTTTTAAAAAAATTAATATCCAGGGTTTTGGGTAAGCTTTCCTGCACTCATATCAATTTGTCTTTGTGGTATTGGAAACAATTCATGTTTGCCATCCACAAATGGGATACCTAATTTTCTGAGTGTAGCACCTGCCCTTCCTGTTCGCATTAAATCAAACATGCGATCATGCTCAAAGGCCATTTCAACGCGTCTTTCATGGTAAATAGCATCTCTAATTTCCTCTATGGTAATAGCGGTAGTATTAGCCAAGCCTGCTCTGTTTCTAATTACATTTAATGCCGCTTTCGCATTTGCGGTATCACCTATTTCTAATTCGGCTTCGGCCTTAATTAAATAAATTTCTCCTAACCTTGATATACGAAGATTCTTGGTGGTTTGGTCGTCGTTGCCATTAAAAGTTTCTAAGGTTTTACTTATATAGGATTTGTAATTATACCTTTCGTTAGGCGCAGTTGTATTTACCGTGTAGCCATCCCAAAGGGTTTGCCCTTTTTTCATAATGGTAGCATCACGCCTTACATCACCAACCTCATAGGTATTGTAAAGGTCCAAACTAGGAGTATTGAATCCCCACCCTAATCCTCCAGCTCCTCTAGGTGCTTGTACAACAAAATAACCCGTTATTCCTTTGTTTGGGTCGCTGCCTTTGCAATTAACCTCCCAAATAGACTCTGAACTAAATTCTCCAGATTCCTTCCAGATTTTCGAGTAATCGCTAAGCAAGGTGTATTGCCCAGAATTAATAATATTATCTGCCATCATTTTTGCCATTGCCCATTTCTTTTGGTACAGATAAACTTTGGCCAAAAGCGCCTGTGCGGCACCTTTCGTTGCTCTGCCATATTCATCAGGTGAACGCAGCGCAGGCAAACCATTCATTGCTTCATTTAAATCTTGTTCAATAAATGCATATATTTCTTCTTTACTGGCTCTTGAATTTGCCTTTGCAATATCTTCTTGCGTAACAATTGATTTTTCAACTTTCGGCACACCACCAAACATTCTTACCAAATTGAAATAATAATAGGCCCTTAAGAATTTTACTTCCAAGGCATAACTTGGATCAACATTGGCAAGTTGCGGCAAATAATAAAGTGCTTGGTTCGCCTTAGCAATTCCTGTAAAATTAGAAACCCAAAGTTCATTGAAAGATAAACTACTTGGGCCAAAAGTGAACTTGTCTAATTGGTCCTTATCAGTTCCTGTATCTCCCGGATCGCTTCCTTTTTCTGCATCGTCAGATGCAATGCTTGTTACGCCAATCCAAGAAAAACTGTGTTGTTGCCACTCATACAATTGGTTGTAAACTGCAGTCACCAATTGAAAAGGTGCCTCTGGGTTAGAGAAGAAATCATTGGGTGTTTGGTTCCTAACTTTTTCATCTAAGAAACCTTTTTTACATGCCGAAAATAAAGTGCCTGATACAATGCCAAGGCACAATAAAATGATGGAAATATATTTGCTATTCTTTTTCATTTTTCTACTAATTAAAATTCAACATTTACACCAATCATGTATGTTGCCGATGTAGGATAAATATGTTTTTCAATACCAGAATCATAGGGTGCACCTGGCAATTCTGGGGTGTAACCTGTAAACTTCTTATAGGTATAAAGGTTTTGAGAAGCAGCATAAACTCTTAGTCTTCCCACTTTGTATTTGTTTGAAATTACTTTCGGTAAAGTATAGCCCAAGGTTAAATTGTTGATACGCACAAATGCGCCTGATTCAAGGAAATAATCTGTTGGCAATGGAACGCCATTGTAGGCTCTTGGGTTGTCATTGGTATGGTTATTGGGTGTCCATCTATTTGTGGCTACATCATATTCTACATTATAGTTTCCGCCATATCTAACGGTTTTCTTGCCATTAAATACTTTGTTACCTGCGTTTCCAATTACATCCATGGCCAGGTCAAATGCTTTATAATAAAAACTAAAGCTCATGCCATAGTAGCATTTTGGTTGGTACGAACCAGCGTATATCCTGTCTTTGTCGTCAATCTTTCCATCACCATTGGTATCCACAATTTTTTTATCGCCAGCCTTTGCTGAAACAATATGCGGATAAGCGCTCACCTCAGCATCACTTTGGAAAATACCATTGGTTTGGTAAATCCAGAAAACTCCAATAGGTTGGCCTTGGATAACCCTGGTGCAAGTATAACCATTGTCTAATCCGCCATAGTCTAAGGCTCCACCCTGACCAACATCTAATACGGTGTTTTGGTTGAAGGTAATATTTCCTCGTAATCTGAAACTAAAATCTTTTGAAACAGTATGCTGATGTGCCAATGATAATTCTAAGCCTTTGTTTTGAATAGTTGCTGCATTGGTGGTATAAACATTGTCTACATCTCCTGCAACACCTGGTAAGGATACCAAGTATAGCGCGTTTTCTGTTTTCTTATTGTACAGTTCAACCTCGCCTGTTAAAGCATTGTCAAACAAACCAAATTCCAATCCTACGTTAAATTCTTTGTTGATTTCCCACTTTAAATTTGGGTCGATAATTTGGTTCGGAATAGCACCTGAATAAATAGTATTGCCAAAAACACTGTTTAGGCCTGAACTAAATTGGGTAACAAATTGGCCAGGAGTAATATTGTCGTTTCCAATTAAACCATAACTCGCTCTTAATTTTAATTGGCTCAAGCTGGTAATGTTTTTCATGAAATCTTCTTTCAAAATATTCCAACCTAAACCTATTGAAGGAAAATTACCCCAACGATTTTGAACCGGGAATTTAGAGGCGCCATCTCTTCTGATGGTTGCACTTACAAAATATTTTCCACCAAAATTATATAATCCCCTTGCAAAATAAGACTCTCTTCGGCCGTAATTGTCCTGACTTCCGCTGCTCACAGCAATTGATAAGGGGTCGCCAAAACTAAAATTCCAATATTGCTCTTGTGCTGGAATGTCTTTTTTTGATGCCGACATCCAACCGCCATCAAAGCGCTCTGCGGTATGACCAAGGGTTAATTTTAAATCGTGTTTTCCTTTTTGAATGACATAAGAAAAATAATTGTCCCAAACCCAATGGTAGCCGTTATCTCTAGTTAATGATAGGCTGCTTCTGGTGTTTTTTTGATCGGGAGAAACAAAGAAAACCGGATTGTAATTTACAGTATTATTAAAACCTGCATCTGCAGCAAAAGAGGTTTTAAAGCTTAATCCTTTTAAAATAGTGTATTCGCCAAAAACGCTTCCCTGTAAACGATGGCCAATGTTTCTATCGTTTGTTAATTCAAGTTTGGCAAGTGGATTCCCAACATTACTAGTTGTAGTTGAACCATAACTGCCATCTGGATTTTTGGCATTATAAATTGGCGCAGCATTGTAGGCCTCGGTAAATAAACTAAAGGGTTTATTATTTGAAACATAATTTGAATATGAAAAGGTATTTCCAACTTTTAATTTGTTGGTTAGTTGGTAATCGTTATTGGACCTTACAGAAACCCTTTGGTAATCGTTTCCTTTTAAAATACCCTCTTCTTTTAAATAATTAGCAGAAAAGAAAAAAGTAGATTTGTCTGAACCACCACTCACAGATAAAGCATGGCTTTGTATACTTCCCATTCTGGTAATCGCATCCATCCAATCTGTTGCACCTGTAACATCTGTGGGTTTAATTGCAGTTGTTCCAGCAGCCTCATTGCTATAATTGGTAAATAGGTTCGGCTTAGCCATTTCTACTTTGTTTACCATTCTCTTAACACCATAATAGGCATCGTAAGTAATTTGTGTTTTACCTTTTCTACCTCCTTTGGTGGTAATAATTACAACACCGTTTGCACCTCTAACTCCATAGATAGCGGTAGATGCAGCATCTTTTAAAATGTCCATTGAAAGGATATCAGAGTTGTTGATGTTTCTAATATCATCCGTAATAATTCCATCAACAACATACAATGGATCAACCCCACCTAAGATTGAACCAGTACCTCTAATTCTGATATTAGGGGCCGATCCCGGAGCGCCTGAATTAATAATTTGCACACCAGCTGCTTTACCTTGCATGGCTTGGGTTGCAGTAAGAGTTGGAATATTGATAATTTCTGTTCCTTTGATTTTTGCAGATGAACCCGTCATCTCAGATTTTTTTCCAGAACCATAACCAATAGAAACAACTACCTCATCTAATGCAGTATTGCTGTGTTTAAGGTTAATGTTTAAATTGCCTTTGGTAAGCATGTCTTTAGAAACAAGCACCTCAGATGAAGTTAAACCAATTGCCGAAATGAGCAATACATCGCCTTCGTTTACATCCAAACTAAATTCACCATTAACATCGGTAATAGCGCCACGTGAAGTCCCTTTAATTTTAATATTGGCACTTACAATGGGCTCATTTTTCTCGTCGGTAATTTTTCCCTTAATGATGGAAAATGGTTGGGTCGACTTTTCTTCTCCTGAAAAGTGGGTGAGATTGCTAGCTGTTATAATCTGACTATTCATAAATAGTAGGATCACAAGCTGAAATAAATTCCTGTAAATTTTCGTCATTTTATTTTCAATCTGGTTTAAATTTTATATATTTTGAACTATTGAGTTACTTACCTCAATGTACGAATATGTTAAATCTAACTAAAAAAGGCAAGTCATTTTAAATCATAATTAAGTTTTTTTTTACTTAAGGGTTATTAAAGAGATTTACTAATGAATTAGATTTAATCAAAAAAAACTACAGAAAGTGTTTAATTTGTGGAGAGGAAAATGCCGCTATGCTTGAAAAAAATCAGAATTTAGAACAAGAAAATAAAGTAATTGTAAAAGCATACAGGAGTTTGTTAAAAAGCATCCGAAGAAGTGTAGACAAAAACGACCGTATTTTGATTCGGCAGGCTTTTAAACTTTCTTTGGAAGCGCATAAAAATATGCGCAGAAAAAGTGGAGAACCTTACATTTTACATCCATTGGCGGTTGCTCAAATTTGTGCAGAGGAAATTGGATTAGGAGTAACCTCTGTCATATGTGCTTTGTTACACGATACTGTTGAGGATACTGATATTACCCTGGATTTAATTCGCTTGAAATTTGGCGATAAAGTAGCCGTTATTATTGATGGTTTAACTAAAATTTCAGGTGTTTTTGACCAACCTGATAGAAGTATTCAAGCTGAGAACTTCAAGAAAATGTTGCTCACCTTAGGCGATGATGTGCGGGTTATTCTGATCAAATTGGCGGATCGTTTGCACAACATGCGTACACTCGATAGCATGAGCCCCAAATCACAATTGAAGATTGCTTCCGAAACTGCCTATGTATATGCACCTTTGGCGCATCGCCTGGGACTCTATGCGCTCAAATCTGAATTAGAAGATTTAAGCACCAAATACCTTCAAGCAGAAAATTATAAATACGTTAAAACCAGGTTGAATGAAACCAAGGTACAACGCAATAAATACATCAGAAACTTCATTGAGCCAATTAGCGAAGATTTAGAAAAAGAAGGATTTGATTTTGAAATAAAAGGAAGGCCGAAGAGTATTCATTCTATTCTAAATAAAATGAAAATTCAAAACGTAAGCTTTGATGAAGTTTATGATTTGTTTGCCATTCGCATTATTGTAAATGCAGCGGAAGATGTAGAGAAAAGCGATTGCTGGAAAGTATATTCAATTGTTACCGATCACTATACGCCAAATCCAGATAGGTTAAGAGATTGGGTGAGTACTCCCAAAGCCAACGGATATGAAAGTTTACATACCACCGTAATGGGTCCTAAAGGGCGTTGGGTGGAGGTGCAAATTAGAACCAAACGCATGGATGAAATTGCGGAAAAAGGTTTTGCCGCCCATTGGAAATACAAAGACAATGGACAAATAGACGACAATGGATTAGAGGGTTGGTTATCTAGGGTTAGAGAGATTTTAGAAAGTCCAGATGCCAATGCTATGGATTTTCTCGATGATTTTAAGTTGGCGCTATACTCTGACGAAATTTTTGTTTTTACTCCAAAAGGGGATCTCAAAAAATTGCCAGCAGGAGCCACCGTTTTGGATTTTGCTTTTGATATTCATACCGATTTAGGGAATAAATGTATTGGGGCTAAACTCAATAACAAATTGGTTCCCCTTAATCACCAATTGAATAATGGCGACCAAGTAGAAATTATTTCTAGTGGCAAGCAAAAGCCAAATGAGGAATGGCTCGATTTTGTAATTACAGCAAAAGCGAAATCGAAAATTAGGGAATACTTTAAGCAAATTCGTTTAAAGGCTTCTGCCATGGGCAAGGAAATTCTGGAACGTAAGTTTAAAAATGCCAAAGTCCCTTTCAATTCAGATGCTTTACATACACTGATGAAGCATTTTAAATTGAAAACGGTGGCGGAATTATATTACCAAGTAGCAAATGAATTGATAGACCGAACCAAGATTGATATAGAAGAAATCTTAAATTCTGAAAAAAATAAGGCACCAGAATTACACCAAACACAAAAGTTAAAACCCAATGCCACCCTGCCAAATGATGCAGTGGTTTTGAGTGAAAATGAAGCCAATATGGAATATGCATTTTCTAAATGTTGTAACCCAATTCCTGGCGACGAGATTTTTGGTTTTGTAACCGTTGGAGAAGGAGTTAAAATTCACCGAACTTCTTGTACCAATGCCCTAGCCTTAATGAGCAATTATGGCTATAGAATTATTAAAGCCAAATGGGCCAATGCCCAAAACACTGTTCAAAAAGCCTTCCTTTCTTCTATTAAAGTTTCTGGTATTGATAGCGTGGGTATTGTAAGTATTATTACCGATATTATCTCAAAACAATTGCAGGTAAACATGCGCTCTATTAGCATTAATAGTCATGAAGGGATGTTTGAAGGAAATATTGTTTTGGAGGTTTATGATACACTTCAATTGGAAAATATCATGAGCGCAATTAAAAATGCCAGTGAGTTAATAACAGTAAATAGAACCGATTTAAGTTAATTGTGAGCGGCCTTATAATCTCTTAAATTGCTGTAAATAAGTGTTTTATTTTATTCATTTGGCCAGGGTTCATATTTCTTTCAACACTGTTTAAACGTATGGGGCTAACTCCGTTGGATTGTCTTAACTTTGCCCTTTAATGATTTGAAATGTCTGTGGATGTGCACAATGCTGAAAAGCTAAAGCTAGAAGTAAAAAATAAATTTGTTGAGTACCTAGAACTTAACCAACAGAGAAAAACGCCTGAACGCTTTGCCATACTCGATGAAATTTACTCCAACAAAGAGCATTTTGATGTAGAAACCCTATTCGATCATATGAAGAATAGGAATTACAGGGTGAGTCGGGCTACTGTATACAATACCTTAGATTTATTATTGGATTGTGGATTGGTAATCAAACATCAATTTGGCAGAAATATTTCCAGGTACGAACGTGCTTATGGTTTTAGACAACACGATCACTTAATTTGTAATATTTGTAATGAAGTATTGGAATTTTGTGATCCACGCATTCAACAGATCAAAACAACAATGGGGGAACTCATGCAATTTACTATCACCAATCATTCTTTGTATCTTTTTGGTGATCCTAAATTAGATGGTGAACAACATTGTTTATCATGCAAAAAATTTGTAAAAAAGGAACACTAAAAATATGAAGGTAGATGTTGTTTTAGGCTTGCAATGGGGCGATGAGGGTAAAGGTAAAATAGTTGATGTGCTTACCCCAAAATATGATGTAGTAGCGCGTTTTCAAGGTGGTCCAAATGCTGGTCATTCACTGGAATTTGGTGGCAATAAATATGTGTTGAATACTATTCCTTCAGGAATTTTCCACGAACATTGTATCAATATTATTGGCAATGGGGTAGTTGTAGATCCAGTTCAATTGAAAAAAGAAATTGAAAAAGCAGAAACTACTGGTGTAAACATTCGTAAGAGTTTATATATTTCTGAAAAAGCACATGTTATTCTTCCAACTCATCGATTGGTAGATGCCGCAAGCGAAGCGTATAAAGGCGTTCATAAAGTTGGTTCAACCCTACGTGGCATTAGCCCAACCTACCAAGATAAAATTGGCAGAAGCGGCTTGCGTATTGGCGATTTAATTGGTCCTGAGTTTAAAAGCAAATACGAAACTGCTGTAAGCAATCATATTAAATTGTTAGATTCATTCAATTACGAATATAATTTGGCCGATCACGAACCTGCCTTTTTTGAAGCGGTTGAATACCTTAAACAATTTAAAATTATTAATACAGAATACTTCGTTAATAAATTGATTTTAGACGGTAAAAAAGTATTGGCAGAAGGCGCGCAAGGAGCTTTGTTAGATATCGATTTTGGTTCGTACCCATTTGTTACTTCTTCTAATACCATCACCGGCGGCGCTTGCAGTGGTTTAGGCATTGCTCCTCAGAAAATTGATCGTGTATTTGGAATTTTTAAAGCCTATTGCACACGTGTAGGTAATGGCCCATTTCCAACAGAACAAGAAAACGAAACAGGTGAATTGTTGCGTAAATTAGGTCACGAGTTTGGTGCTACAACTGGTCGTCCAAGAAGAACCGGTTGGTTAGATTTACCTACCTTGAAATATGCCATTATGCTAAACGGTGTAACAGATTTAATCTGCACCAAAAGTGATGTATTGAGTGGTTTTGATCAAGTGCAAGTTTGCGATTCTTATAATATCAATGGTACATTAACCAATGAATTGCCATTTAATATGATGGATGCAAATATTTTGCCGCAATACAAATCTTTTCCAGGTTGGACAGGTAATTTGAGTGCCATCAAGGAATACAATGCACTTCCAGAAACTTTCAAAAATTATATGGATTATGTGGAAGCACAAATTCAAGTGCCTGTAAGCATTATTTCTGTAGGTCCAGACCGTGAAGAAACGATTGTAAAATAACAATTACTTTAAGGCGCGCTTGTATATTTGAATGGTATTTTCCAAGCCCAAATAGATG
>CANFSD010000026.1 GCA_947449515.1 Bacteroidota bacterium | reverse complement strand
GAAAATATTGTCATGAGAGTATGTGATTTAACCGGTAAGCGCCCGATGGTGGGTAATAATGTGTCTCACTCAAACCGTAAGACCAAACGTCGCTTTTACCCCAATTTACAGGAAAAGAAATTCTTTATACCTGAAGAAAACCGCTGGATAACCTTAAAGGTTTCCACTAAAGCGATTAAAACTATTAACAAAAAGGGCATTAGTGCCGTTTTGAACGACTATATCCGTAACGGACAAATCTAAGGAGGAAGCAAGAAATGGCAAGAAAAGGCAATAGAATTCAAGTTATCTTGGAATGCACTGAGCATAAGAATAGTGGTATGGCTGGAACTTCCAGATACATCACTACAAAGAATCGTAAAAATACTACCGAACGTATTGAGTTGAAAAAATACAACCCAATTATGAAGAAGGTAACTGTTCATAAAGAAATTAAATAATTAAGTCATGGCTAAGAAGGTAGTTGCAACGTTAAAAACTGGCGCTGGAAAAGATTTCGCAAAAGTTTACAAAGCGGTTAAAAACGCAAAAGGATCATACTCGTTTAAATCTGAAATCGTTCCTAACGAGGAAGTGAAGAATTACTTTAAAAAGTAATTCTTTGATACACACGCATTCAATAAAGCATTCTGTTAAAAGCAGGATGCTTTTTTTGTTTAATTATTAATGTGCAAATATGGGAATCTTTAGTTTTTTTAGTAAAGAGAAAAAAGACAAGCTCGATCAAGGTTTGGAGAAAACCAAAACCAGTTTGCTAGACAAAATTGGGAAGGCCTTATTGGGTAAAAGCGCTGTAGATGATGCCTTCTTAGATGATTTAGAAGAAATTTTGGTGAGCAGTGATGTTGGGATAGAAACTACCCTTAAAATTATTGAACGCCTGCAAAAGCGCGTTGCACAAGATAAATACATTGGTTCAGATAGCCTCAATGCCATTCTTAAAGAAGAAGTAGGCAAGTTGATGGACGAAAATAAATCAGAAATTCCTACAGACTTTAGTGATTTAAAAGGGGTGAAACCTTATGTGGTAATGGTTGTAGGTGTTAATGGTGTAGGTAAAACTACCACCATTGGCAAAATGGCCAACCAATATACCAAAGCTGGAAAAAAAGTGGTTTTAGGAGCTGGCGATACCTTTCGCGCAGCAGCTGTAGAACAACTTAAAATTTGGGGAACGCGTAATAATGTGCCCGTTATTTCTCATGGCATGAATACAGACCCTGCCTCTGTAGCATTTGATACCGTTGCAAAAGCAATTGAAATGGATGCCGATGTGGTTATTATTGATACTGCCGGTAGATTGCACAATAAAATTGGCTTGATGAATGAATTGAGCAAAATTAAAAGGGTAATGGAAAAAGTTATTCCTAATGCGCCTCATGAAATTTTATTGGTGCTTGATGCCAGCACAGGCCAAAATGCCTTTGAACAAGCCAAACAATTTACTGCTGCCACAGAAGTAAATGCCCTTGCCCTTACCAAATTAGATGGTACCGCCAAAGGGGGAGTTGTTATTGGTGTTGCCGATCAATTCCATATTCCAGTGAAATACATTGGTGTGGGTGAAGGAATAGACGACCTTCAATTGTTTAATAAGAAAGAATTTGTTGATTCTCTTTTTAATAGCTAATTGCTTTGAAAACCAAAACCTTAAAAAAAGACAAGGTTAATATTATTACCCTTGGATGTTCTAAAAATATTGTCGACAGTGAAGAGCTTTACAGCCAACTGAAGGCCAATGATTTTTTAGTTGAGCACGAATCTCAAGAAGATGATGCCAATATTGTTATCATTAATACCTGCGGTTTTATTGATAATGCAAAAGAAGAAAGTATCAATACCATTGTGCGTTGGGCCGAAGCCAAAGAGGCAGGTGAAATTGATAAACTCTATGTTACAGGCTGTCTTTCTCAGCGCTATAAGCCAGATTTGGAAAAGGAAATTCCAGAGGTTGACCAATATTTTGGTAGCACGCATTTGCCTCAATTGCTGCAAACCCTTGGTGCCGATTATAAACATGAATTGATTGGTGAGCGTATTACAACAACTCCAACACATTATGCTTATTTGAAAGTTTCTGAAGGTTGTGATAGACCATGCTCATTCTGTGCAATTCCAATTATGCGCGGAAAACATGTTTCAAAATCTTTAGAACAAATAGAAACTGAAGTAAAAGGTTTGGTGAAAAATGGTACCAAAGAAATTTTACTCATAGCCCAAGACTCTACCTATTATGGTTTAGATTTATACGGCGAAAGAAAATTAGCCGAATTACTGCGCAGAATTTCTGACGTACCAGGGGTTGAATGGATTCGTTTGCATTATGCCTATCCATCACAATTTCCTTTGGAAGCCCTGGAGGTAATGGCCGAACGCGATAATATTTGCAAATACATAGATATCCCTTTGCAGCATGTGAGTGATAATATGCTTAAAATTATGCGCAGAGGAATTACCGGAAAAAGAACGGAAGAATTGGTTCAAACTATTAGAGAAAAAGTTCCAGGTATTGCCATCAGAACTACTTTAATTGCTGGACATCCAGGTGAAACAGAACAAGACTTTTTAGACCTGTGTGAATTTGTGAAACGCAATCGTTTTGATAGGTTAGGTATTTTTACCTATAGCCATGAAGATGGAACCCACGCAGGTGATATGGTTGATGATGTGCCGCAAGAAGTAAAGGAAGAAAGAGCAGCCATGGTAATGGAAATTCAACAAGGGATCAGTACTGAAATTAATAAAACACGCGTTGGACAAACCCTCAAGGTTCTTTTTGATAGAAAAGAAGGTGGCTATTATATTGGTAGAACAGAATTTGATAGTCCTGAAGTTGACAATGAAGTGCTGGTGGATGCTAAATCCAATTATGTGCGCATTGGCGATTTTGCAAATGTGTTAATTGAATCTGCAGAAGATTTTGATTTGTACGGAAAAGTGATTGCTTAATGCTTCAACCTGTCTTACATATTCCTTTAACTGAAACCAATTTGGTTTCGCCAATGGTAAAGGATTACCTTTCAAAAAAGGAATCTTTGAAACCCTTTGTGGGCCAATGGCAAGAGATGGAGAGCCTTCAAGTATTGCTCCAAAACAGAAGTTTTGAGCAATCAAAAAGAGATATTCTTAGCGCATATTTGGTTCAGCAATATAAAAATGCAAACATTAATTTGGCCAACAGCACAAAGGTATTGGCTAATATTGAATGCCTTAAAAACAGGGAAACTTTTACCATAACCACAGGCCATCAATTGAGTTTATTTGGAGGTACTTTGTTTATGTCGTATAAAATTTTGACAGCCATTAAATTGGCTGCAGAATTGCAAAAGAATAATCCGCAAAATAATATTGTGCCCGTTTTATGGTTAGCTTCAGAAGACCACGATTTTGAAGAAATTCAGTCGACTTATTTATTTGGGAAAAAGTTTACTTGGGAAAAAGATTCCATGAACAAGCCCTGCGGAAAGCTAGATTTAGCGGGTATTGAAAAGCTAATTGAAGAAATGAAGTTGGTTTTGGGAACTTCTGAAACTGCGCAAAATTGGATCGGCAAAATTGAAGATGCTTACAAATCTCCCTATGATTTAGGAACTGCTACTTTACGTTTTTACCATTCTTTATTTGAAGAATTTGGTTTAGTTATTCTCGACCCAAATAACAGAGCATTGAAATCTCTTTTTGCAGCAGAAATTCAAAATGATTTGTTGTTGCAAAAGAATTTTGAACAACAGACAGCAGGTGATAAGGTTCTGGCAGAAAACTATAAACTGCAAATCAATGCGCGTCCACTTAATTTTTTCTTTTTAGATGAATTACTTGGCAGAGTAATGGTAAAAAAAGAAGGAGATTTTTGGATTTGCGGTTCGAACCAATGGAATGAAATTGAATTAAGAACTCAGGTAAATAACCATCCAGAAAATTTTAGTCCCAATGTAAATTTAAGGCCCCTTTACCAAGAATGCGTTTTGCCTAACTTGGCTTATATTGGTGGTCCTGCCGAGATTTCTTATTGGATGCAACTGAAGCCAATATTTGATCAAAATCATGGAACTTTTCCCTTATTGGTGCTTCGTTTTATGAATGTAATTTTTGGAAAAGGGTTAGCAGAAAAAATGGAGAAATTCCACTTAATGCTTTCTGATTTATTGATGGATGAAAATAAGTTAGCCGACCTTTTTATCAAACAATCAAAAGGATTTGACTTCAAACAAAAAGTGGAGGATGTTTTGAATGAACTCCAAGAATTTGTTGACCTAAGCAAAAATATTGACCCCAATTTGAGTAAAGAATTTTTAGAACAAAAATTGAAACTCAAAGATTTTTTCAAAAACAAATCGGGTGAATTTAATAAAGCGCTTGCCAAGGCAGATGAGGCACAAATAGAAAAGTTATTGAAGTTGAGATCTAAATTATTTCCAGCAGGCGTTTTCCAAGAACGCATGGAAACGCTGTTACAGCATGAGCTAATGGCAAACAATAATTTGCGTTCTGAATTATTTGAAATCTTGCAGCCTTTAAGTGGGCAGCTACATTTTATAGAAAACTAAGCTAATTTTCCCTCCTTTAGGAGTTGGTTGCTCAAATGCCAAATGAGCATACCCGCCGAAACGGCCACATTCAAGGAGTGCTTGGTTCCAAATTGTGGAATTTCAATACTCCCATCACAACAGTTGATAATTTCTTGGTCAACCCCATCCACCTCATTGCCAAAGACCAATGCAATGGGTTTGTCTGTTTGGTATTCAAATTTTTCTAGGGAAATACTATTGGCTACTTGTTCTATGGCAAAACATGCAATACCTTTACTTTTAAGGTTTTGTATGCTTGCTAAACCACTTTCCTGGTATTCCCAATCAACGGTATCGCAGGCGCCAAGTGCAGTTTTGAGGATTTCTCGGTTGGGAGGAACTGCAGAATGACCTGTAATGAGTAATTTTTTTACTCGAAAAGCATCAGAAGTTCTAAAAATAGAACCAATATTATTGCCACTTCTAAGGTTGTCAAGCACAATATAAATGTCGGCTTTTGCGCTTTCTTTGAATTTTTCTACCGATAAACGCTGAAGTTCCGAGTTGCTTGTTTTTTCTTGGTTCATGGCTTGTTTAGCTAATTAAGTGAAAATGTGCTGCAATTAACAAAAACTTTACTTTGTAAATGAAAAAATTCGTACCTTCGAAAGGTAATTTAATTAGCATGAAGCAATATACAAAAATTAGCTACCTCCTAAAGGCGGTATTTTGCCTTTCATACCTTTTGATTTTTTCTTTTGCAAATGCCCAAGATAATCCAAAACGTTTGTCAGGTTCAATACAATTGGGTGTTCCAGTAACATTCTTTTCTGTGAAGTCAAACCCAACAGGAATTTATACTGCTGCCATAAGATATTCATTCTCAAGAAAATTCTCCATGGAAGTTCAAGGAACTTCTAATTCCTTTTATAATTCGGGCACAGGCAATCCGAGTAAAACCACTTTAAACAACACCCTTTCAGATGTTTCAAGTTATAAAACACCTGTTTATGGCGTTCATTTAATTGGATATTATAACCTGCACAATGTTTTTAATTTAAATACCAAACCAGATAACAGGTTTTTACCATATGTTAGTCTTGGTCTTGGCTTGAATATTTATAAGCCAGAAGTTACCTACACCAATGGAACTTCAACACAGGATGCAAAATTCGGATTGCCCTATAGAGCTTATGAATTAGGCTTGGGTACCAGGTATTTTATCAATAATAACCTTGATTTTTATGGTGGTGCGGCATTTCATTACAACGAATCATACTACATTGATGGCTTTAAAGAAACCAGCAATCCCAAGCTTGATAATTACTTGAATTTATATGCAGGTGTGAGTGTAAAATTGGCTGCAAAACCTTGGAATAATTTAATTGATTGGAATTATAAAAACATTGAAAATACCAATGAAGAGGTAAAGTCTTACAGCAAATTTGCACTAGACGCTACACTTGGATTGCCTTATTTGTTTACCTCGGTTGGGCATAATGTTACAGGAATGTATAACCTTGGTTTACGTTATTCTTTTAATCGCGCAATAGGTTTACAAGTTAATTTTGCACAAGGCAAAGTAGCTGGAGAGCAGATTGGTAGCAGCACTGCTGCAGACAATACCCCTGAGTCTGTAAACAGTTTTACAACCAGTTTAGACCAAGTTACACTTAGGGCATATTTTAATGTTTTCAATTTGCTTGAAGAGAAAATTTCTCGTGCACAATGGAATCATTATTTAATCCTAGGTGGTGGATACCTCAAAGCAACAGGCGATGCAACCCTTGCAAATGGTAAAAATTATACAGGACGTGTATTGTACAAAGAGCCTGGTATTCAAAATATAGTGCTTGGCTATGAAGCAAGAAAATACATGAATTCTTATTTCGATTTAATTGGTGGAGTAGATTTTAGCTATAACCAATCTAAATATTTAGACCAAGCAGGTAGCAAGCCGCATTTGAACAACCATTTGTATGTTCATACCGGTATAACCTACAAAATTGGCGCTACAAAAGACAAAGAACACATTGATTGGTCATACAGCAATTACAGTAATTACAAAAACAAAAAAGCTGTTATAGATCAAGAATTAGTAATTGCACGTCCGCCTGTTGCACCAAAAGTTGATACCAGCAGGATGGTTGTTATTCCTATGCCAGTTGATACTGCTAAAGATGCAATTGCAGTGGTTCCATCTACCAAAGAAAATGTAATTGAACCAATTGTTGAGAATCCTGTGGTAGTTGCACCTAAAGTTGAAGTGCCAGTTACTCCAACGCCAAAAGAGGAAGTGCCTGTAGTGGTTACACCAACTCCAAAAGTAGAAACACCAAAAGCTTCAACGCCAAAAGTAACGGTGCCTGCAACTCCAAAACCAAATGTGGTTGCACCAAAAACTATAACTCCAGCAGAAAACAATCAAGTAAATCCTGAAACTACGCCTG
Source organism: Bacteroidota bacterium (assembly GCA_947449515.1). Classification (GTDB taxonomy): domain Bacteria; phylum Bacteroidota; class Bacteroidia; order UKL13-3; family UKL13-3; genus B1. Next base: position 6,873 of record CANFSD010000026.1, on the reverse strand, counting down.
TTACAGTCATTCCAAATGGAGTGGTAACCGTTCCAACAGGTAGATACTCTGTAGTAGTTGCATGTTATAGCATCAACAGAATGGATGTAGCGCTTGCTTACCAAGCAGTGTTAATTAGCAAAGGATATTTACCTACCATTTCAAAAAGCAAAGAAGATGCTAAAATTGTAAGGTTAGTGATCTTATCTACCGATAAAAAACTTGAAGCATTAATTGCTGTTAGAAAGGCCCGCAGAAATGTTGAGCCGGGTGCTTGGCTATATTTGTACAATAAACAGTAGTTTGTAGATAACTGATTATTAGAAAATTCTTGGTTCTCATATAATGGGCTAACTTAGCGGATATTTTTACTGCAAAGTACCATTGTATGAGAACTAATTTTTTAATAGGGTTTTTTGTTTTGTTTGCATCGGTTTCGATTGCACAAACTACTCCCAAAAAAGATAGAAAAGGGTCGGAAGCAAAACTTGCTGCGCCAGACATGAGTGTGCTAGATGATAGCCAATCAAAGCCTGCGGCAAAACCTGCAAAAGAAACCGATACAATGAATATTATTCCAGTTACCAAATACAATCATTTGTCTTTTGGCGCTAATTATGGAATGGCATTTTTCTCTGGTGATGTAGCCGCAGATGCCGTATACCCTGCATTTGGTGGGTATGTAAAATACTCTTTCGGACATGTAATGGGAATGCGTTTGCAATACTTGCAAGGGAAAGTTTCAGGAGCACCATCTGATAAAAAACCAATCGATAATGGCTATTTCCATGCAGATGTAACCAATATCAATTTGCAATTATTATTCAATGTTGGAAGTGTAGATTTTCGCCAAAGTTTTCCGCGTAACAGTTTTTATTTTGGATTGGGTGTGGGAAGGTTGAATTACAATAGTACCAGAGATTTTCCAGACACACCAAGTCTTATAACCAGAAAAGCAAACGAAACTATTTTGGCTATTCCGCTTACTTTAGGATTTAAAAGAAAAGTTACCAGGAATTTTGATGTAGGTTTTGAGTTCAATTATAACATAAGTGTGAAAGACAATATGGATTTAACCCATATTGACGGAACCTTGCCAGATTGTAATGGTTATTTTGTTGCCAATATTGTTTACAACCTTAATACAAAAAATAAGGGCGGACATATTGATTGGAGTAATCCGGTTGATAAAATATATAGAAACCTAAAGGACGTTAAAGACCAAACCGATGCCATGAAATTGGATACGGATAAAGATGGTGTTCCTGATTACCTTGACCAAGAACCAAATACCAAAGAAGGTTATAAGGTAGATGGCAAAGGAAAAACACTTGATAGTGACGACGATGGAATTCCAGATTCAATTGATCCAGATCCATATGGCTTTAGTCAAGCTTTGGGTCTATATTTCCCTTCAGGAATTGGTACAGGTGGTTCAGATTCTAATGAAGTTATTTACCGCATTAACGACTCTATTCCGCAAACAGATTTTGTTACCATTTCAAAAAGTGGCTATGGTTTGCCTACTATTATTTTTCCTCCAAATCATTTTACAGTGCATGTTGAGCAATATCCTTTATTGCAACAAATTGCCCGTATACTCATGGTAGATACTTCTGCATCAGTGGTAATTATTGGACATTCCGACAATGATAAACCTAACCTTACCCAATTTAGTTTAGCCGAAAGAAGAGCATTAGAGGTGAAAAGGAAATTGAATAAGATTTATGAAATTGATGAGAAACGAATGTTGGTATTCTCTGCAAAAGATCCTTACGTGCAGAAATACCAGATGAGCACAGAAGGCCTAGATCGTAAAGTAGAATTTAGAATCATACGCCCGGTGCAAAGACGTCAGCCTCGGGTCGACCAAGAAGACCTTAGAAAACCTTAACAAAAAAAAGTCCTGAAATTTTTCAGGACTTTTTTTTTATTTCTTGGTCCAAGGTAAAGGCCCAATTTTATACATGAATCGTGTAATTAATGCTTGCTTCTTTTTAATATACCTTGAAGGTTTATTTGCTTTCCACCTGCGTGGGTTAGGATAACAAGCGGCTATAGCTGCGGCTTCGGATTGACTTAGGTTCGAGGCAGGTTTGTTGAAATAAAACAAGGCGGCTGCCTCTGCACCATAGATGCCATTTCCCATTTCAATGATATTTAAATAAACTTCTAGGATGCGTTTTTTTGTCCAAAACAACTCCAGGCAAACCGTTACATAAACTTCTAAGCCTTTGCGCAGCCAACTGCGGGTTGGAGTAAAGAACAAGTTTTTAGCTGTTTGCTGACTAATGGTACTCGCACCTCTTGGTTTTTTACCCTTATCAAAACTCTTTTTTATAGATTCAAATATTTGCTCAAAATCAAAACCATAATGCTGGAAAAATTTAGGGTCCTCTGCAGTAACACTGGCCAAACAAATATTCTTACCCATGCTTTCAATGCTTTCCCAATCTTTTCTTAGTCTCATCGGATCGTCGCCAAAAGCCTGCTCAAAAAGTCTTACAATGGGCAATGGCGTAATAGGAACAGGAACAACCCTGTACATAATAATTAAAAACAAACTCACTTGAAAGGATAGCATAAAGACCTTAAAAAGAAAGTCTTTTAAGCGACCAAGTTTTTTTGCAATAGCTTTAGTTGTTTTTCCCATTTTGTTGCATGCAATTTTAACAAAGAAATCCTGATTCGCAACTTCTTTATTTTTTGTTTTTATTTATTCAATTCTTTTACCCAATTATTTTCATCAATTCATCGAATTCTTATCGAAATAATTAAACTAAACAATATTTCTTTTGTTAATTTGAAACGTAATTAAATAAGCATGCAATCTTTTAAAATAAAAATGTTTTTAGGTTTTACTTTATTTATTGTTTTGCTAGATTTATATATCTGGCAAGCGGTTAAAGTACTCATTAAAAACAAGCCAAAATGGTACCGAGTAAGCATTAAATCCCTGTATTGGGGAATTCCAACGCTATTATTGCTTGTAACTCTTTTGGCTAATTTTGAATTCTTTGCCCTTAATTTTAAAACGTTAAAAAGTTATGTGCAGGCAATGTTCTTTGTAATATATGCCTCTAAGTTAATAACATTTTTATTCATCGTTCTAGATGATATTAAAAGACTGTTCATGTGGATTTGGCATGTAATTGAACGTAATTTTTTGCACCGAGAAAAAGAAGCTGAGGAGGAAGAAATGGAAGAATCTATTGAAGCGGATACCACTAAAATTACCCGTTCTCAATTTATTGCCAGGGCCGGAATTGTGGCCGGTGCTGTTCCCTTTGTTATTTTATCAAGAGGACTTACCTCAGGTGCCTACAACTATCAAGTACGTAGAGTAAATTTGGTATTGCCCAATTTGCCAGAAGCATTTGATGGGATCAAATTATTGCAAATTTCGGATGTGCATTGCGGTTCGTTTCTAGATAGAGATGCTGTTTACCGAGGCATTAAATTAATTAAAGAGCAAAAAGCCCATGTGGCATTTTTTACAGGTGATTTTGTAAATAACAGGACCAATGAAGCCAACGAGTGGGCTGATATGTTTAGCGAAATAAAAGCACCAATGGGTGTTTACTCTATTTTTGGAAACCATGATTATGGCGATTATGTTACCGATTGGAATTCACCTGAAGAGAAAGCAAAAAACTTGCAAGATTTGGTAGATACTCATAAAAATATGGGTTGGCATTTATTGCGCAATGAGCATGTTTTATTGGAAAAAGAAAACAAGCGTATTGGCTTGGTGGGTGTTGAAAATTGGGGAGATAGAGGTCGTTTTCAAAAATTTGGTGATATAGACAAAGCAAAAGCGGGAATGCCAGATGTGCCTGTTAAAATTTTATTGTCACATGATCCAAGCCATTTTGATACCATCATATCTAAACAGCATCCAGATATAGACCTTACCCTTTCTGGGCATACGCATGGTTTTCAATTTGGAATTGAATTGGGAAATTACCGCTGGAGTCCTTCTAAGTATATTTATCCGCATTGGGCAGATTTATACAAAATAGAAAAGCAAATGCTATATGTAAACCGTGGTTACGGATTTTTAGGTTACCCAGGTAGGGTAGGGATAATGCCAGAAATTACAGTGTTTACCTTAAATAGAACGGCTTAGTATAAATACTTACCCGATATTGGTACGCGTCTTCCTGGTCCAAATGCTTTTTTAGAAACACGTAAAACAGGTGGTGCTTGCCAGCGTTTCCATTCATTCATATTTACCATCTTCAATATTTTTTGAACCAAAGCCCTCTCAAAACCTTTGGCTTCAATTTGGCTCGGACCAAGTCTATCTTCAATATAAAAATGTAAGATTTGATCCAAGGTTTCATAGGGAGGTAAGCTATCACTGTCTTTTTGGTCGGGACGTAATTCTGCAGAAGGCTCCTTGGTAAGAATATTATTTGGAATAATTTCTTTTTCTCGGTTGATATAAACACAAAGTTCAAAAATCTCTGTTTTATACAAATCGCCAATAACAGAAATTCCACCACACATGTCACCATATAAGGTGCCATAACCCACGGCTAATTCACTTTTATTGCTGGTGTTTAACAAGATATAGCCAAACTTATTGGCCAAACCCATTAATATTACCCCACGCGAACGAGATTGTAAATTCTCTTCGCTCAACCCAAAGGAGGTTCCTGCAAAAAAAGGTTCCAATGTGCTCATAAAAGATTGGTAAGTATTTTCAATAGGAATAATGCTGTGCTTAATTCCTAAATTATTTACCAATGCAATGCTATCATCAATGGAGTGTTGGCTGCTAAATTGAGAGGGTAACAAAACAGCCCATATATTTTCTTTGCCAAGTGCTTTTTCTGCCAAATAACTTACCAGGGCAGAATCAATTCCACCAGATAAACCCAAGATAGCCTTTGTAAAACCAAGCTTTTGAAAATATTGTCTTATTCCTAAAACCAAAGCATCTTCTATGTCTTGGTATTTATTTCTATCTAATTTTAATGCGTTATTTTCATCTAATGCCTGAATGATGAGTTGGTTTTCTTTTTGAATTTCAAAAGATTTTTCATCCTCTTTAAAATAGGCTAGTTCTGAAAAAACCTCTCCATTTGAGGAAATAACAGAACTACCTCCATCAAAAATTAAATGGGTTTGTGCGCCAATATGGTTTACGTAAAATAAGGGTAGCTGGTATTTTTTAGCATTGCCTTGTAAGGTGTTTCTGCGTTCTGCAATTTGTGTTTTTGAAAACGGCGATGCCGCAATATTGATAATGAAATCTGGGTTTTGTTTAATGAGTTCATCCAATGGTGTGGTAATATACATTGGATTGTCGTTCAGGTTCCATAAGTCTTCACAAATGGTTAAAGCAATTTTAAATTCTTTAAATGCTATTACCTGAAATGATTTATTAGGCTCAAAATACCTGTATTCATCAAAAATATCGTAATTGGGTAAAAGAGTTTTATCTGTTACTTGTTTTACTTTACCCTCTTCCAAAAAGTAAGCTGAATTAAATAAATCTTTACCTTCTATAATAGGATTGGTTCGGGGCGAACCTACAATTGCTGCAATGCCTACACAATGCTTTGCAATAGTATCAATGCTTGCTTCGGCTTGTGCAATAAAATCTTTGAATTCTAAAAAGTCACGCGCGGGATAACCACAGGTGGCCAACTCAGAAAAGACAATTAAATCTGTGCCGTTTAATTTTGCTGTATGAATAGCATCTATTATTTTCTGTGTATTTCCTTCAAAATTACCTGTATGGAAACTCAGTTGCGATAATGTTATTTTCACGCTTTGGGATTAGAATAGATTGTTTTCGGTTCGAACCAAGGCTACAAATAAAGCGAATTTCATTTCCTAGATTTAAAAAAAATGAATTGTCTTATTTTTTTGCACTTATTCTCTTCAAATTTAATAGCAAATACAGATATTGCAAGTGTTTAGTTATTGAAGCAAAAACTGGTATAATAAAATATTTTTAATGAAGCGTTTAATCCTTTCCCTATTATTTTTTGGAATCTTAATAATTTCTGCCTGTAGAAAAGAAACTATTCCAGTTCATGTTATTCGCTTTGAACAAGATTTGTTTGACAAGAATTCTGTAAACAAACCAGATCATTTTTATAAACTGCAAGAAAGGTATGGCGTGTTCTTTAACAGTTTTGCCCAAGATATTTTAAGTATCTCTGAGGATGAGAGTGCAGAAGCCTTTCAACCAAGTTTGAGTCAGTTTGTAGCGCATCCAAGTATCATACAATTGAAACATGAAGTAGATTCTGTATTTCCAGATTTGAATGATATTGAAGCAGGTTTGTCTGAAGCTATGACCAATTATAAAGCAGCATTTCCAAAGAATAGAATACCTAGCTTTGTTACTTTTATTTCAGAATTTGGTTTTGTTAATGTAAGTTATGATTCTATTATAGGTATTGGATTGGACATGTTTTTGGGTGAAAAATATGCCCTCTATCCTGCGCTGGAATTCCCTACTTTTATGGTGGCAAAATTGAGGAGGGAATACCTTGTTCCCAATACCATCAAGGCTTTAGCTATAGGTAAGTTTGAAGGACAATTAACAGATAAACGTTTTTTAGCCATGATGTTGTTTGAGGGTAAGGTGCGCTATTTTATGAAACAAATTATGCCAAACGTTTCGGATACTTTGATTTTTGGCTACACGCAAAAACAATTGGAATGGGCACAAAACAATGAAGCAATGGTTTGGGCTCACCTGGTAGAAAATAAAATGCTTTTCAATGTTGAGCCGAACCAATACATGCGCTATTTTAATGATGGTCCCTTTACCATTGCTACTGGCGTGCCTCAAGAATCAGCACCTGCAATAGGTGTATTTGCAGGCTATAAGATCATAGAAAAATACATGAAAGAGAATTCGAATGTAAG
>CANFSD010000025.1 GCA_947449515.1 Bacteroidota bacterium | reverse complement strand
TCTGTAAGTTGCGTTTTTGAAGGCAGGGTTTATGTAATCTGAGGAATCGTTAGGGAATTGTCCGGCCATTTTTGCATCATTCACATATTGAATGGTGTCAATAGAAACAACAGGATACGGGTTTTGCGCATGAGCTAACAAAGCAAGCATAACAATGCATAAGCTAAGTAGGATTTTTTTCATATATTTTGTTTGATTTAGTTGCAATTCTGAGTTTTCAAAAATAGTTTTTTTTTGAATTCTTACCATCAATTTGTTCGATTTAACAGAATGATAACTGCTAATGTGGATAAACAAGCTGAAACAATAAAATTCACATAAATTTCATAGGGTTTTTGCCTTAAAAGTTCATATTTGCAATTAGAGATGAAAAGCATAATAACATTACTGTTTTCTTTACTGGTAATCGGTGTCGGTTCGACCCAAGCCCAAGTACCTGCGCAAAGCCGTTATACCAATGTAGGTAGAATAGGCTTAAGTATTAATAATTATGGAACTTACGGCAGGCCAACGGTTAGAAGTAATACGCAAGGACCACCTTCTATGGCTTTTCCTCGCGGAAGTGGTGTAGAGCATTTGTTTGAATCTGGCTTATGGATTGGGGCAATGGTAGATGGTCAGGTTCGTGTGAGCACGAGTTCTGTTGATGCCAGTTCTGGTTATAGCACAGGTGGAAATGGTTTTGAGTTTTCACCTTTAACAAGTATAAAAGAGCGTTCAAAATTGCCAAGTAGCAGCAGTTATTCCTCTTCTGCCATATCACACCAAGATTTTATCATGGGACAAACAGATAGTTTTGTGGTAATTCCTGGAACATCTATTCCAATTAGTGGTCATCAAAATCCTTTGGGTGCGGTGATTAAATTAGAAACCTATGCATGGAATTATCCGTTTGCAGATTTTTTTGTGATTTGCAACTATGAAATTACAAATGCCTCCACAAACCGTTGGGACTCTGTTTTTCTTGGTACTTTCAGCGATTTAGTTGTAAGGAATGTAAATGTAACAAGAGATGCAGGTACTGCATTTTTTAACAAAGGTAGAAATGGGATCGACCCAAAATATTTTACACTTTTTGCTTACGAAAGTTATGGCGACGATATAGACTTCACAAAGTCTTATGGAGGAATTCAGTTTTTAGGTATGGATTGGCGTGGTATGTTTTTTAACCCAAACAAACCTGATACCTTTTTGGCTTTAGGTTATCCAGCCCCAAAGGTTAATTATAATTTCTGGAATTTTAATTCGGTTGCAACCCCTTGGAATACGCCTAGTAACGACCAAGAGCGCTATTTGAAATTAAGTTTGCCAATTGATTCTAATACTTTGTATGGTGGAGATGGTCCAATAAACGGTGTGCCTGCAAACTGGCTACAATTGTTGTCGGCTGGTCCTATAGTAAATGTTAATCCGGGTGAAAAATTCAATTTTACATTTGCCTATGTGTGTGCCAAACAGAAAGAACCAATTTCTTATTTGCCGCCTGCAAGCAGCAGCATAATTACCACCCAAGATTCACAAAAAGAATTAAGCGATAATTTAAAACGCGCCCGTGCTACCTATGTGGGTGAAGATGTAAATGAAGATGGTCGTTATGCACCAGAATTAGATTTAAATCAAAACGGGAAACTTGATCGTTATATTTTGCCAGAACCACCTCAGTCGCCAAAAACGAAGGTAGTAACAAGCGAAGGGAAAATTGAAGTGTATTGGAATAACCAATCAGAATATTCTGTTGATCCTATCACAAGGACGCGCGATTTTGAAGGATATAGGATTTATAGAAGTAATGCCGGCGACGATTTAGCGCTTAATTTAATTGATGATGCTAATTTAATTGGGCAATGGGATTCTATTGGGAATGCCATTGGAAACAATAATGGGTTTGACTTTATTAAATTGGCCAAGCCGCAAGTTTTTGAAGGGGATACCACTAAATATTATTATAAATATACCATGGAAAATATTTCAAATGGTTGGCAATATTTAGTGGTGGTAACTGCTTTTGATAAAGGGGAGAAATCTTTAGGAATTCCATCTTTGGAATCATCATTTACCGAAAATGAAATTAGGGCGTTTGCAGGAACAAAGCCCAATGATTTTGTAGGTGATAATGCCAAGAAAGTGGCCGTATACCCAAATCCTTACAATACCAGTGCTGCTTGGGATGGAAACAGTTCACGTGCCAAGAAATTATATTTTTATAACCTTCCTTCTAAGTGTGAAATTCATATTTATACCAATAGTGGAGATTTAATAGCCACCTTGCAACATAATAGTGAAACCTATAAAGGAGAGGGCATAGGTTGGAGTAATAATTATGGGAATGTTGAAAAGACAACCATGAGCGGTGGAGAGCATGCTTGGGACGTATTGTCTGATTCAAAAACGCAACTGAGTACCGGTGTGTATTTGTTTACCGTAAAGGATACCAAAAGTGGCGAAATACAAAGTGGTTCTTTTGCAATCATCAAATAAAAAAATGGGTCCTTTAAATTTTCCTGCTTATTCCTTTCGATTAAGTAAATTGGATGAGCGAGAATTTATTTTCGACCCCATACGAAAAAAGGAAGTGGTGCTAACACCAGAAGAATGGGTGAGGCAGCATGTGATTGCTTTTTTTAGTGAAACCCAGAGGTATCCGGTAAGTTTAATTGCGGTAGAGCGCGAAATCAAATTTAACCAACTCAAAAAACGTTTTGATGTATTGTTGTTTAATAAAAATGGAAAGCCTGAAATGTTGGTAGAGTGCAAGGCGCCAGAAGTAAAATTAAGCAGTGAAACTTTGTTTCAAATTTCAACGTATAATATGGTTTTTAAAGTGCCATTTTTATTTGTGTCAAATGGCTTGCAGCACCTACTCTTTAAATTGAGTGATGAGGGGGATTATATTTCTACTACAGAATTTCCTGTAATATAAGTTACATCATTATACCAGCTAAGGCTGCACCCATGTAAGAGGCTAGCGTTCCACAGATGAGTGCTTTGAATCCTAATTTAGCGAGGTCTGCGCGTCTGCTTGGCGCTAATTCTCCAATACCACCAACTTGAATGGCAATTGAGCTAAAATTAGCAAAACCACACAAGGCAAAACTGGCAATTATAATTGATTTTGGATCTAATTGATGCGCTGCAATCATTGGCGATAATTTTGAATAGGCTACAAATTCATTGATCACCATTTTGGTGCCCATCAATGAGCCAACAACTTCTGTGTCTTGAGCTGGCACGCCCATTGTCCAGGCAAAAACAGAAAATACAGAACCAAATATTTTATCTAAACTAATGGCTGGAATATTTAATGTGCTAGTGCTGCCCATCCATGATAGAATAAGGTCTGGGAATTGGCTGAGTTTTAATAATACCACATCTGCTAAAGCAATTAGGGCGATAAATCCTATTAGCATTGCAATTACATTGAGTGCTATTTTTAATCCATCTGAAGCACCATGAGAAATGGCATCTAATAAATTGGCATGTGATTTTTTTACTTCCAATTTAATGGCACCTTTTGTTGGCGATTCTTCCGTTTCTGGCCAAACAATTTTTGAGATTACCAATGCACCTGGGGCTGCCATAATGCTTGCGGCCAATAGGTAAGGTGCTGGCACGCCCATAGAAATATAAACTGCCATAACTCCGCCTGCAATGGTTGCCATACTACCACTCATGCTTGCCAGTAGTTCGCTCATGGTCATGCTAGATATATATGGCTTAATCATAATTTGTGCCTCTACCTGGCCAACAAAAGTGCTTGCTACATTGGAGAGCGCTTCGCTGCCGCTTACACGCATTAATTTATGTACAATTTTTGCTAAGAAGGATACAATAATTTGCATGATACCAATATGGTAAGCCATACTTACCAAAACTGCCACAAAAATAATGGTTGGCATTATTTTAAACATGAAAAGAAAACTGTATTGATCACCAAAAATTGGTTTCAATAAATCTGGTTTGATAAGTCCACCAAAAACAAATTCACCACCTTTATCTGCCAATTTCAATAGCCCTTCAATTTTTGCTCCAACATAGGCAAATAGGTTCGAACCGATTTGTGTTTTAAGAATAAACAAGGCCAGGGCAAATTGAATACCAAGGCCACTAAATACCAAACGATAATTGATTGCTTTTTTATTATTAGATAGCAGAAAGGCAATTCCTAAAATGAGTGCAATACCAATAAGTCCAGTAAATTTTTCCATGTTTATTTTTCTCTTCGTTGAATTTCGTCTCGAATTCTAGCTGCCGTGGCGTAATCTTCTATGTTAATTGCATTGTCTAATAATACCTGCAATTGTTCTAAAGTCATTTTTGTATATGAGGAAGCTTCTTCCTTTTCTTTTTTCTTCGGAGCACTAGGTTCTTCAAGCGCCTCGTTGATATCGTCGTTGAATACTACCGAGGCAGAATCCATAATTTCTTCATAGGTGTAAATTGGGCATTTGAAACGCACGGCGAGCGCAATAGAGTCGCTGGTGCGGGCATCTATTTCTCTAATTTCGCCATTGTTTTCGCATATCATTTTTGCATGGAAAACACCTTCATTTAAACTATAAATAACTATTTCGTGAATTTGAATATCGAATGATTTGCAGAAGTTCACAAACAAATCATGGGTCATAGGTCTGAAGGGAATAATTTTTTCTATTTCAATGGCAATGGCCTGCGCTTCAAAACTTCCTATAACAATTGGCAATTTACGATTGGAGTTTTCCTCGCCTAAAATAAGCGTGTAGGAACCGCTGGTTTGCCCAGTACTTAACCCAACAATATTTAATTTAACCCTGCTCATGCAATTTATTACCTTAACGAATTAAGCAAATTAGCTGCTAATAAAAAAAACAAACTTCTAAATTGCTTTAGAAGTTTGTTTTTTTATGCTTAATAAATAATTATGCTTGTTGTGATTTAAATGTTTTTGCGGCTTCAATTATTTTAGGTAATACATCAAAAGCATCGCCAACAATGCCGTAATCTGCTGCCTTAAAGAAAGGCGCTTCTGGATCTTTATTGATAGCTACAATAACTTTGCTTGAACTTACACCGGCCAAATGTTGAATTGCACCACTGATACCTATTGCAATGTATAAATTAGGTTTAATGGTAATACCGGTTTGACCCACATGTTCTGAATGCGGGCGCCAATGAATATCACTAACAGGCTTGGAGCAAGCTGTTGCAGCACCCAAAGTATCAGCCAGTTCTTCAATTAAATGCCAGTTTTCTGGTCCTTTCATGCCGCGGCCACCACTGATAACCAATTCGGCCTCAGTTAAAATTACCTTACCAGTAGCACGGGCAACCTCAATAGATTTTGAAGCTAAAGTATCTGAAGAAATGCCTGCATCCATATTTTCGATGCTTGCAGTTTTGTTATTTTCAACTATGCTAAAAGAATTAGGAGTAATTGCCAATACTTTTATAGAAGTGTTGATTGCAACATCTGCGAAAGCTTTTCCTGAGAATACGGATCTACGCACATTGAAACCATTTTCTGTACTAGGAAAGGAAATTACGCCACTAACAATACCAGCGCCTAATTGAGCCGCAACGCGCGGCGCAACTGTTTTTCCACTATAGGTGTTTGAAACAATAACCAATTCTGCATTGGCATTTTTGGTGGCATGTGCTAGCGCCTTGCTATAGGTTTCACCATAAAAGGTATTGAATACGTCTTGTGAATAGTTGAATATTTGATCGGCGCCGTATTTGCCTAATTCAGCAAATTTATCATCACTTACTTGGCCAATTGAAACTGCTATAACACTTCCGTTGTTTTTAGCGGCAATTTGTGCTGCATACGAAATGGCTTCTAAACTAGATTTCTTAAATTGACCATCTTGGTTTTCTGCGAATACTATAATTTTCATGGATGTGATTTTTTTGAGGTAATTAGATAACTTTTGCTTCGTTGTGCAATAATTCAATTAATTGGGCGGCATTGGCAGGGTCAATCATTTTGCAAGCACCTTTGGCCGCTGGATTTTCAAATGAAGTAGTTTGAGTGTTTGCTTGAGCACCAATAGGTTCAACCATTGTCAAAGGTTTGGTTCGAGCCGCCATAATTCCTCTCATGTTTGGAATTCTTGGCTCTGTAAGTTCTTTTTGCGCACTACCTACCATTGGTAATTTTATTTCTAAGCGCTCTCTTCCACCATCAATATCTCTTTCTAATTTTGCCATACCATTTTCAATTTCAATGGCTGTAATTACATTTACACTTGGCAATTGGAGCATCTCACCTAATAGGCCTGCCATCATTCCGCCATTGTAATCTATACTTTCTCTTCCTGTTAAAATTAAATCATAGTTTTCATTTTTAGCGTAATTGGCAATTTGTTCTGCCACAAAAAAGGCATCGATAGGCTCTGCATTGATGCGCACTGCATCATTTGCTCCTATGGCTAAAGCCTTTCTGATACTTGGCTCGGTATCTGCTAAGCCAACATTTATTACGGTAACAGTACCGCCTTGTTTTTCTGTGATTTCTAAAGCGCGTGTCAGTGCTAATTCATCGTAAGGATTGATAATAAATTGTACACCCTGGTTATTAAACTTTGTGTTGTTGTCCGTAAAACCCACTTTGGTGGTAGTGTCGGGTACTTGACTAATGCAAACCAAAACTTTCATGTTCAGATATTTTTATTGTTTAATTTATAAATGCGCTTCAAAGTTGGGGAATTGAAGCGTAAATTTTGTTTATTTGAGAGGGCAAAAATAACTGAAATATTAAGAAAGCGAAATGCGCGAACAACGTTTAGAAAAACTCTTTGCAATGCATGCCGAAAATCCGGCAGATAGCTTTGTTTTATATGCCATTGGAATGGAGTATTTGGGTGTAAATCAGCCAGATGAGGCCATACGTTATTTTGAGATGTGCCTAAAAGAGGACCCTAAAAATATTTCCACTTTTTATCAATTAGGCTTGTTATATAACAGTTTAGGGCAAGAAGAGAAGGCTTTGGGTTTTTTAGAACAGGGCATTTCCCTTCTAGATTCTGTAAAAGATAGAAAAACTTTCCTCGAATTTAAGTCCTTAATGGAGGAAATAAGTTTCTAAGCTATTATCCTATTTTTTCTCCATGCACAATTCAATAAGCACGCCATTTGTGCTTTTGGGGTGAAGAAATGCAATGAGCTTATTGTCGGCTCCTTCCTTAGGTGTTTCATGGATCATTTGAAAACCTTCCTTTTTTAAACGGGCAATTTCTTCTTCAATATTGTCTACTGCAAAGGCAATATGATGAATTCCTTCTCCTTTTTTATCTATAAATTTTGCAATAGCACTTTCTGGCGAAAGCGCCTCTAAAAGTTCAATTTTATTGGGTCCATTTTGGTAGAATATGGTTTGAACCATTTCGCTTTCAACAATCTCTTTTTTGTAGGGTGTTTGGTTCAATAAGGCATTAAATAACTCTTCGGCCTTTTTTGCATCTTTTACTGCAATACCAATATGTTCTATTTTTTGTATCATGGCTTAATGGTTTTGGCAAATATAAGTAAGAACATAGTTTTCAATAATTTCGTATTGAACCAAATAGGTTTGGCTTGTACTTAATTTGCTAATTTTACAGGTGAGTTCACCAGAATTTTGAGACAGAAATGGCGCAATGTGTAAGTCAACTTTAAAGTCTAAACCTTTATTGCCATATAATTTGTAAAGTGTTTCCTTAGCGCTCCAAATAAGGGTTTGTTCTTTTGTAAATTGGTTGTTACCCGCAAATTCTAATTCAACTTCATTCATAAACTTATTTTTTACCCGGTTAATTCTATCATCTATTTTTTCTAAATCTATTCCCAAATTACAATTCGGAGAATACATGATGGCAGCATAGTCATGCGAATGGCTAATAGAAATATGTTGCGGAATTTCGTTTATAAATAGCTGGGGTTTGTTATTACCATCCTTTTTCAAAACAGTTTTTTGGTTCGGAAAAATACATAGTAAAATTGCTCGGCTAGCCAAATAATGCAATGAATTGGCTGCATTTACGCGGTTTTCTTTTTCTTGCTCAAAAAAATTGTCATGAAACAAATCCAAAAGGAATTCCTTTGTTTCTGTTATATGCCAAACAGCTAAAACGCAATCTGGACTGATATTTTTTTGATACAACATTGGCATATGGTGCAAGTTTACTTTTTTAAGCTCATTTTTGAAGCAATTATTTAATAAAAATGCAAAGATCAATTCAGGTAAATAAATTAAATGAATTTACAGGGCATTCTGGTGCTATTTATGGTTTATATGTTTCTCCTGTTTCGGGCAAGGTTTATACTGGAGGGGCAGATGGTTATGTGGTTGAATGGGATTTGGGTAATGCTGCGGAAGGAAGGTTAATTGGACGTTTGGATCAGCCTATATATTGTATTTTCTTATATGAACCCACAAAACAATTGTGGGTTGGAACTGGCAATGGACATATTCATATACTAGATTTAGAAAGCAAAATAGAACTAAAAAATTTAGTGAGTCATGAGCAGGGTGTCTTTGACATTAAAATGCTCAATGGTAAACTATATGCTGCGGGTGGCGATGGTTGCATTTCTCTATGGGATGCGCAAAAAACGGAATTGCTTTCCCTTAAAAAATTCTCAGAAAAAAGTGCGCGCGTGATAACTTGTTCTCCATCAAAATCATTGTTAGCAATTGGCTTTAGTGATTTTTCCATTGTTTTAATGGATGAAAATTTAGCCGTTTTTGAGTTAATACAAAATGCCCATACCAATTCTGTTTTCTCTTTGGCATTTAATGGGGATGGAACTCAATTATTCAGTGGTGGCAGAGACGCCATGTTAAAAATTTGGAATGTTGCGGCAGATGTAACATTACAAAAAGAAATTCCTGCACATAATTTACATGTACATTCAATAGCGGTGCAGCATGAGGGAAATTATTTTCTGAGCTCTAGTATGGATAAGACGATTAAAATATGGCGTATGCAGGATGCCGAGCTGCTTAAAGTGCTGGATAAAGCTAGAAATGATTCGCATTTGAATTCTATAAATAAGATAGCTTGGGTAAGTGAAAATAAGTTTGTGAGTATAAGCGACGATAAAAAAATGATGTTTTGGGAACTAATTTCAAGCAACTAGTTTTTTTATTTTTCCTTCTCAATCTATAAGATTATTTTAGTCGAAATTTCACGCTATGATTTTATCAGATAAACGCATTTTAGAAGAAATGGCCGCCGGTACCATTTTAATTGAACCCTTTATTAAAGAATGCCTTGGCACAAATAGTTATGATGTGCATTTAGGAAGGCATTTGGCAACTTATAAGGACCGTGTTTTAGATGCGCGTGAACACAATAAAATTGAAACTTTTGAAATCCCACATGAGGGATTTGTATTGCAACCAAATACACTTTACTTAGGAGTAACTGCAGAATATACCGAGACACATAAACATGTCCCATTTTTAGAAGGTAAAAGTAGTACAGGTCGTTTGGGAATAGATATTCATGCAACTGCGGGTAAGGGCGATGTAGGTTTTTGCAATACCTGGACATTAGAAATTTCTTGTGCACAACCGGTTCGCATTTACGCAGGCATGCCAATTGGCCAGTTGATTTATTTTGTTGTAGAAGGTGAAATTGAAACACTTTACAATTCAAAAAAATCTGCCAAGTATAGCAAGAGAACTGTAAAGCCTGTTGAAAGTATGATGTGGAAGAATAAATTTTAATTATTCTTCTAAACACCAAAACTTTTTCTGACATAAATACGAACACGCTCCTATGATAAAATTTCCACGACTGTTTTTTTTAGCTTTTTTATTTCTGTTATATACTGCCAATGCTTACGCGCAAGTGCAACGCTTTACCATTAGCGGTTATGTTAAAGAAAAGGGAAGTGAGGAATTAATGATTGGCGCCAGCATTGCAGTGCCTGCCCTTAGATCGGGTACCATTTCTAATAATTACGGATTTTATTCACTTACCCTACCAGAAGGTAAGTATGAAATAATAGTGTCTTATATTGGGTTCGAACCAAAAGCCTATACCATAGATTTAAATAAAAATATTGAATGGAATGTAATACTTGAGCAGAGTGGTGTTATGAAAGAAATGGTAGTTTCTGCACAAAAACAAAAAGTACATTTGGCCGATGTAACACAAATGAGTGTGGTAGAAATTCCAATTCAACAAATAAAGGATATACCTGCTTTGCTAGGTGAAAAAGATGTAATGAAGGTTATTCAATTGCTGCCTGGTGTTCAAAAGGGAGGCGAAGGCAATGCGGGTATTTATGTGCGTGGAGGAGGCCCAGATCAGAATTTAATTATTTTAGACGATGCCATTGTATACAATGCCTTTCACCTTTTTGGATTCTTTAGTTTGTTTAATGGTGATGCATTAAAAAGTGTTGAACTTACCAAGGGTGGTTTCCCTGCACGCTTTGGTGGTCGATTGTCTTCCGTTATTGAAATGAACATGAAAGAGGGCAATAAGGAAAAATTGAAAGGAGAAGCAGGTATAGGAATTATTTCAAGTAGACTGGTTTTAGAAGGTCCGATCATTAAAGGTAAATCTTCTTTTTTGGTATCTGCCCGTAGAACCTATTTTGATGTTTTAACGCTGCCTTTTCAAGATCCTAATTCAAAAGCAGGTTATTATTTCTATGATTTTAATGCCAAAGCCAATTATGAAATTAATACCCATAATAAAATTTTCTTGAGTGGCTATTTTGGAAGAGACAAGTTTTATTTAACTGAAACAGATATCGATAAATTGAAAAGCAGTGCCGGTTTGCAATGGGGCAATTTAACCGGAACGCTGAGGTGGAATCACCAATATTCGCCTAAAATGTTTTCCAATACTTCGCTTATTTTTAGCAATTACAAGTTTGAAATATCTGAGCAAATACAGCAATCAAATGGCAATTTCCAATTAAGCTATTCCTCTGGAATTAGAGATTATGCCCTAAAGCACGATTTAGATTATAGACCTAATACCAATCACACAATTAAGATGGGGGCGCAAATTATTCGTCACCAATTTGTGCCATCTGCTTTGGTAATGAAAGATGATTTTTCGGGTTCAAATTTGACGCAGAAAAATGAAATTGTGGCGTATGAAAACGCCATATACATTGAGGATGATATGAAGGTTGGTCCGCGTTTGAAACTTAATCCAGGCTTGCGTTTGACGCATTTTAATGTAAGTGGTGTAAACTATTTAAATCCTGAACCTCGTATTGGTATTTCATACAAAGTTAAAAGCGATTTAGCCGCCAAGGCATCCTTTGCCATTATGAACCAATATGTACATTTACTTTCAAATACAGGCGTTGGTTTACCAACAGATTTATGGGTGCCTACCACCAAGAAAGTTTTACCTCAAAATTCTTGGCAAGTAGCTGGAGGAATTGCCAAAGATTTTATTGAACGTAATTTTTCTTTAAGTATTGAAGGCTATTATAAACAAGCCTCCAATATTATTTCCTTTAAAGAAGGTGCTAGCTTTTTAGATGTTAATCCAGCAGAGGCTGCAGATGCTGGCACAACCCCATGGGAGGAAAATATTACAATGGGTAAAATGTGGAGTTATGGTGCAGAGTTTTTATTGCAAAAGAAAATAGGTGATTTTACAGGGTGGATTGGTTATACCTTAAGCTGGACACAAATGCAATTTGATGAATTAAATTTTGGTCAAAAGTTTTGGGCAAAATATGATAGAAGGCACGATATTTCTTTGGTTGGTATGTATAAGGTGCGCGAGGAAACACCTGAACAAAATGGCATTAAAATTAGTGCAACTTGGGTATACGGAACGGGTAATGCCATCACTTTACCAATTGCAGATTATGCAGCACCCGTGCATCAATTAGGTTCTTCAAATGGAATGTGGGGAGGAGATATTGTATCTCAATACACTGGTAAAAATCAATTTAGAATGGCACCCTATCACCGCTTGGATTTTGGTATACAGGTACAAAAACAAATGAAACATTGGGTTCGAACCTGGGAGTTTAGCGTGTATAATTTATACAATAGGTTCAACCCTTATTTCTATTACATAGGTTCTGATTATAATTCCATGCAAAGAAAGTTAATGCAAGTAACCATTTTTCCCATTGTTCCTTCTGTTTCTTGGAACATTAAATTTTAATTGCACATGAAAAATATTAGAAATATTCTATTTGCCCTTCCATTTATTTTGGCTTCATGTCAGAGAGTTGCTACTGTTGATGTGCCTATTACTGAACCAAAATTGGTTTTGTTTTCGTTTTTATCTCCCGAAGATAAAGGGGTAGAAGCAAGCCTTACGTATTCGGTTCCTATTTTCAATAACAATGGCGGAGCCAATTATGCTCCCATTCCTGGGGCAGATTTGGTAATTTCCGATAACAATGGAAACAGTAAGGTAATGCCCTATAATTCGCAGAAATTATCCTATTATTTGCCTCAATCTGAATTTCCAATTGTGCCAGGCTTAACTTATACCATTACGGTAAATTACGATGGAAAAACACTAAAAGGAACAAGTATTATTCCGCTTAAAATTCAAGAAATTGAAGAGGCTAATTTTTCAGATGAATCGGTTAACAGTACCAATAAGTATGAAAAACAATACCTGTTTGCAGTTAAATGGAAAGATGATTTGCAACAGCGTAATTATTACCGTTTAAATATCCAAGAGTTCCATGTTTACCAAATGGATACCAGTTATTATTCTGTAATGGATGAATTTGTAAATGACCTTAATGCTAAAGATGATCTCATAACAATTAGCCGCAAATATTATGCGTATAATGATACGCAAGACACAATACATTTTTTAGCTTATTTGTTAAATGCCGACATACATTATTATGAATACCATAGGCGTCGTGTAAACTTTCAGGGCGACGATCCTTTTAGCGAACCGGCCCCTCAATACTCTAATGTTGAAGGTGGTTTAGGCGTTGTTTGTAGTTATAGAAAAAGCAAAAAAACGCCTTTCCAATTAAAGTAAACTGGAAAGGCATTGCTCATTGGTTCGAACCAATGAATTATAATTTCTGAGATTCTGCGGCTAACCTGTTGATGTCAATTGGCACTACGCCAACTTCCTCGCATACCAAACCTCCAGCCAAATTGCTTAAAGCGGCAACTTCCTTATTGCTCATACCTAAAGCCATGCATAAAGATGCCACAGATATTACCGTATCGCCTGCACCACTTACATCTGCTATTTTTCTTAAGTGAGCAGGAATGTAATCAAATTGCGTTCCATCGCTAATCATTACACCTCTTTCACTCATGGTTACCATAATGTTTTTAAGCGATAAGCTGCGCATCAAATCTTTGATGGCCAATTCAAAATCAGCTTGGTCAGATGGGTCGGCATCACGTTTAAAACCTTCCTTCAACTCCTTTAAGTTTGGTTTAAACAAATCAACTTCCTTGTAATGCAAAAAGTTTCTTTTCTTTGGGTCGACCACAACCTTTTTATTCAATTTATGTGCATGCGCAACAATCTGTTGAATGAGTGATTCTGATATAACGCCTTTGTCGTAGTCTTCAAATAAAACAACATCTGCGCTTGGCAATAAATCATTGATAATTCTTTGACTCAATAAATAAGAATCAACATCGCTAATTTGTTCTGTTTGCTCATTGTCGATCCGAATCATTTGATGGTTCTGCGCCATTACCCTTGTTTTGGTAGTGGTTAGTCTTTCTTTAGAACGAATAATGCCTGTGCTTAGAATAGAAGATTTTTCCAATAAGGCCAATAATTCATTGCCTTCGGCATCTTCGCCAATTACAGCACATAGAATGGGTTTTGCACCTAAAGCAACTAAGTTTAAAGCAACATTTGCAGCGCCACCTAATCTAAAATCTTTTTTATGAACAGCCAAAACAGGCACGGGTGCTTCAGGTGAAATTCTGTCTACATTCCCAATTAAATAGGCGTCAATCATTACATCACCAATGACCAATACTTTTAAACCTTCAAATTTTTTTATTATTTCTTTCATCTATTTGTTTTCAAAAAAT
>CANFSD010000024.1 GCA_947449515.1 Bacteroidota bacterium | reverse complement strand
ACCCTGTATGTTTCAAGAAGTGGGCCGCGCAACGACCAAACAGGTATTGCACGACCAGACAATGGTGTATTGATGTTTAATGCCGATGGATTAAATATTGGCTTTACCACCAATTTAAATCCGAACCAAAGCAGTTTAAAATCGAGCGTAGGCATAAGTGGTATTGCTTCTTTGGCAGGGCCACCACAAAGACTCTCTGGTATTAGCACCTCTAAAAATTTCTTTGTTGCTTTAGCAGACCAAAGTACCAATTTAGAATACAGGGCATTGAGTATTTTGGCAACAGAAGATCCAGATCAAGGAACTTTGTATGGTGAAAATACCAATTTCTTGAACTTTGATTATACCAAAGCTGATAGGTTTATGTACGAAAGTTTTAGGTTTAAAAAACCTGAAGATATTTATGTTGCTCCAGATGCAAACGCCTATATTTTTATAACAGATAGCGAAAAAGATTCGGTATTTATTTTTACAAATGCAGGCTTTGAAGGTGTGAACCCACCTGCCAATAGCAAAACAAAAAAACAATTGATTGTTTCTTTTGGAGGAAGCGGAACAGATGGCCATGGCAGCGGACCATTTAACTTAATTGACCCTACAGGGATTTGTTATTTTAATAGAACAGTATTTGTGTGTGACAAAGGAAACAACCGCGTAAGCAGGTTTAGGTTAAATACCGATCTTCAATAAGTAGTTGTTTTTTGCTTCACGGGTTTTTGGTTCGAACCGAAAACAATTTTGAAAAAATTAGCTTTATAGTAGTAAGATTATGAATATAGGTATTGTTTGTTACCCCACATATGGCGGTAGTGGAGTGGTTGCTACTGAATTAGGAAAAGCACTTGCTTTGCGCGGACATAAAGTTCATTTTATTACTTACAAACAACCCGCACGATTAGATTTTTTTACGGAGAATACTTTTTACCATGAGGTATATGTAAGTAATTATCCGCTTTTTGATTTTCCGCCCTATGAAACTGCTTTAACCAGTCATTTAGTAGATGTAGTAAAATCTGCGCAATTAGACTTGCTGCATGTACATTATGCTATTCCACATGCCTCTGCCGCTATATTGGCTAAACAAATATTGGCAACAGAAGGCATTCATATACCCGTTATAACAACGCTTCACGGAACAGATATCACTTTGGTAGGAAAAGATGCCAGTTTTGAGCCAGTTGTAAGATACAGTATTAATATGTCTGATGGCGTTAGCTCAGTATCTGAATCATTGAAACAAGATACCTACACGCATTTAAAAGTTAATAGAGAGATTTTAGTAATTCCTAACTTTATTGATTTTACTAGGTTTAGCAAGCAAAACAGAGAACATTTTAAAACTGCTATTGCGCCAAATGGAGAGAAGTTAATTGTACATACTTCTAATTTTAGAAAAGTAAAACGCATAGATGATGCCGTTAAAGTTTTTGCAGAAATTAGAAAACAAATGCCCTCAAAATTATTGCTAATTGGAGATGGACCAGAGCGCATACATATTGAAAAACTTTGCAGAGAATTGGAACTTGGTGAAAGTGTAACCTTTCTTGGAAAACAAAACCAGGTAGAAGAAATTTTATCGGTATGCGATTTGTTTTTGATGCCAAGTGAAACCGAAAGTTTTGGGCTAGCCGCTTTGGAGGCAATGGCCTGTGAATTACCAGTAATATCAAGCAATGCCGGCGGCATTCCAGAATTAAATGTAGATGGTGTTACCGGTTATTTATGCAATGTTGGCGATGTAACAACCATGGCAGAAAAAGCCCTTTATATTTTGAGTGACAATAACAGGTTACAAACTTTTAAGCACGCTGCATTGGCACGCGCAAAAGAGTTTGATATCAATGAAATAGTGCCAATTTACGAGCGCTTTTACCATGAAATATTAAGTAAACAAACGAAGTAATTTTGTTGGAATGAATCCTTTGAAAAAAAGAATTGGTGTTTTAGGTGGTGGTCAGTTAGGCCGCATGTTGATTGAAGAAAGCATGCGTTTAAATTTACACTTTAACATCTTGGAAGCAGATAGCAATTGCCCCTGTGCAGCCTACGCAAACACCTTTATTGAAGGCAGTTTGATGGATGAAGCAAAAATCATTGAATTGGCAAATTGCAGCGATGTATTAACCTACGAAATTGAACATGTTAATACAGAAGCTTTATTGAAGTTAGAAGCTGCTGGAAAAACCATTATTCCATCACCACGTATTTTGCAAATGATACAAGACAAAGGTTTGCAGAAAGAATTCTACGCTAAAAACGATATCAAATCAGGAAAATTTTTCTTGGTTAATAACAAATCTGAATGGGCTCGTTTGGTACCTTTATTGGGCTCAGAAAAATTTGTAGCCAAAACACGTAAAGGTGGCTACGATGGCAAAGGCGTTGCTATTTTAAACACCCAAGAAATCATTGAAAACCCCTCAAACATTCCTTTTGAGGGGCCTTGTGTATTAGAAGAATATATAGCGTGTGAAAAAGAATTGGCCGTAATTGTTGCCAGAGATATTGCTGGCAACATTGTTTCTTTTCCATCTATTGAAATGGAATTTGACCCAATTGCCAATTTGGTAACAGTGCTTATTTCGCCTGCTAGAATTGGCAGTATTTTAGAAGAAAAAGCAGAAGCTTTAGCCAGAAAAGTAGTACAAGCTTTGGATGGTCCAGGCTTATTTGCCGTAGAATTATTTATGGACGCCGCGGGTGAAATTTTTGTCAACGAAGTTGCCCCTCGTCCGCATAACAGCGGGCACCACACCATTGAAGCTTGTTATACATCTCAGTACGAACAATTGGCAAGAATTTTAGTAAGCTTACCATTGGGAAGCACTGAATTGGTGCAGGCTGCCGGCATGGTAAATTTATTAGGCGCAAAAGATTTTAGCGGAGCATATCAATTAGAAAACTTAGAAAAAATAAGCGCTTTGCCAGGTGTTTATGTGCATTTATATGCCAAAGCAGAAAGTAAGCCAATGCGTAAAATGGGACATGTTAGTATTCTTGCTCCTACCACAGAAGAGGTTTTGGAAAAGGCCAAATACGTTACCGATCATTTACGTTTTGTAAAAGCATAATTTATTGAAATAGAAAAATGGCAATAGATGTAATTGCGCCAAAAATTGTTAGCTGCAGCTGGAAACACCAATCTTTATTGGCAGAATTGGGTGCCAGTACTTTTTATGAAACCTATTCGGACCAAAATTCGGAAGAAGATATGCGCAGTTATATTGACCAAACCTATAGCCTAATTGCTATAGAAAATAATTTAGCAGATCCCCTGGTTTTTTATTTTGTGGCTTACGGAAACAACAAAGATTTGGGATTTATTAAACTGAAAGAATTAGACGCAGTAGATGGGTTAAATGGCAAAACCATTGAACTCGAAAAAATTTATGTGCGCAAAGAGGCTCAAGGCTCGCAAATAGCTAAAATGCTAATGGATACAGCCATTGCATTTGGAAAATCTAAAGGCAACAAATTTCTTTATTTGGGTGTATGGCAAGAAAATTTTCGTGCATTGGCCTTTTATAAAAAAATGGGATTTAGCTCCTTTGGCACACGCCAATTTCAATTAGGGGAACGCATTTGTGATGACTATCTTTTGAAGCGTGATTTATAAAGAAGCCTCTTTTTGCTTTTCTATTTTGTATATTCGGGTTATCATATCATTTATTACATGAGAAAAAAAATACTTTTTACATTCCTCCTTTTAGGTGCTATATTTACTTCACAAGCGCAGCGCTACCTCCAAAACGTTTTCGATTCGGTATCGGTTCAGGCCGACCTTAAATATGGTTTTAACTACGGATACAAGGGCGACAGTACCAATTTATTATTAGATGTATACCAAGGCTTTTTAGATACTGCTAGTAATAGACCATTGGTAATATTGGCGCATGGAGGATCATTTATTCAAGGAAATAGAAAATCTGCCGATATAGTAAGTTTATGTAAAAATTTAGCCAAGCGAGGTTATGTGGTGGTATCTTTTGAATACCGCTTAGGTGTAGATATTTTAAGTGGTAAAACCTTAGAACAAGAATTTTCGCAAGCCGTGTTAAGAGCAGCACAAGATGGAAGAGCTGCCATTCGTTATTTTTATAAATCGGCACAAAATGGCAATGCATTTAGAATAGATACCAATCAAATATATACAGGTGGAATATCTGCTGGCGGTGTATTGGGCCTTCATTTGGCTTTTTTAAATACCAAAGCAGAATTGGCAAGCTTAACCATTAATGCCGATTCTTTAGGCGGCATAGAAGGTAATAGTGGCAATGCAGCCTACAGTTGGAAAGTAAAAGGCGTAATAAGTTTATGTGGTGCATTGGCCAATGTTAGTTGGATGAACAACGACAAACAAATTAGCCTTTGCAATATGCATGGAACCCAGGATGCAACGGTTCCTTACAAAACAGATTACTTTAAATTTTTTGGCACCAATGTAGCCTTATTACAAGGAGGATTTAGTGTAGATTCGGCCGCACAAAAACAAGGAATGGATACCAGGTTGCATACTTTTTTAGGTGCCGACCATGTTCCATTTTCTGGCGCCACAGCCACTCAAATTAAATACATGGACACTACAGTAAATTATGTAGCAAGCTATCTTTACAAACATGTTACAGGGCTTATTCCTATTGGTATTAGAGAAAATGCTGCTGTAAAAAACAACTTCTTGGTTTACCCAAATCCAAGTTCAGAATTTGTTGAAATACAATTTGAAAATACAGCCAAACGCACTATAAAATTGAGGGATATGCGTGGTAAAATTTGTTGTGAATTGGATTGTGAGGAAAACAAAATTACATTTCCAATAAATACATTATCTAAAGGTATTTACCTCCTTGAGCTTTATGAAAATGGAAAAACCAGTAGCCAAAAAATTATCTTAGAATAATGGCAGTACGTTTTTATAAAATTTATGATTTTGCTGTTCATGGTGCAGAGCCGCAAGCGCTTCATTCGGTTCGAACCATTGAAATAGAAAATAAAATGATTTGCCTAACCCGCTTGCCCAATGGCTATTTTGCAATTGACGACAGATGCCCGCATGCTGGAGCACGTTTGGGATTAGGAAAATGTACAGAAGAAGGAATGGTAGTTTGCCCAATTCACCGTTACCAATACGACGCTAAAACGGGTAAAGGACTTGCAAAACAAGGAGATTTTGTAAATACCTATCCCATTGAAAATAGAGCTGATGGCATTTACATTGGCATAGAGAAAAAATGGTGGCAATTGTAAGCTTATTTAGAGACAAAACTTTTCTATTAATTGTCTGTTTATAGTTGGTAGTTCTGCCTATTAGGACTGACAAATATCATACTATATGGGGTCAAGCAAACAAATATTTTCTTCCATTTTAGCCTAATTCTCTCTAACATTGCCGAATCACCCATATTCCTATGTATTTCGAAAACACATTAGCCTTTGCCAATCAATTAGATCAACAAGATTCAATGTCTCGTTTTAGAGACGAATTTCATTTGTTACAAAAAGATGGCAACCAAATAGTTTATTTATGTGGTAATTCACTTGGATTACAGCCAAAAAGTGCGCGCGCAGCCATTGACCAAGAATTAAAAGATTGGGCAGAATTGGGCGTTGAAGGACATTTTGATGGTAAAAATCCTTGGATGTATTACCACCACTTTTTGACTGAAAAAGCAGCAAAAATAGTTGGTGCAAAACCCCAAGAGGTGGTTATTATGAATAACCTGAGTGTAAACTTACACCTTATGATGGTTAGTTTTTACCGTCCAACTGCGCAACGTTATAAAATTATGATGGAGGTATCTGCATTCCCTTCTGACCAATATGCCATGGAAACGCAGGCCCGTTTTCATGGGTTCGACCCAAATGATGCCATTATTGAATTGAAACCACGTGAAGGTGAATACACTTTGCGCACGGAAGATATTTTGGCTCAAATTGAAGCCAATAAAGATAGTTTAGCCATAGTAATGATGGGCGGTGTAAATTATTATACTGGCCAAGCATTTGATATGAAGCAAATAAGCAAAGCTGCAAGAGCCGTTGGAGCGCAAGTTGGTTTTGATTTGGCACATGCCGCTGGAAATATCAATTTACAATTGCATGATTGGGAAGTAGATTTTGCGGTGTGGTGCACTTATAAATATTTAAACTCAGGACCAGGTGGAACAAGCGGTGTATTTGTGCATGAGAAACATGCCAATAACCCTAATTTACCAAGATTTGCTGGCTGGTGGGGCCATGATGAAAAGGAACGTTTTCAAATGAAAAAAGGCTTTAAACCCATGGAAGGTGCAGCTGGCTGGCAATTAAGCAATGCGCAAATTTTTCCGATGGCCATTCATAAAGCTTCCTTAGACATTTTTGAAGAAGCAGGTTTTATCAACTTATTAAATAAAAGTCAGATTTTAACAGAATACCTGGCGTTTATTTTGGAAGAATTTAAGGAACACCTTAGCATTATAACTCCAATGGATGCAAGGGCAAGAGGCTGCCAATTGTCTATCATTGTAAAGAAAGATGGCAAACAATTATTTGATTACTTGCAAGAAAAAAACATTATGCCCGATTGGCGAGAGCCAGATGTTATTAGAATGAGTCCAGTACCTCTTTATAATTCTTTTGAAGATATTTATAAAGTTGGGCAAGCATTAAAAACATACTTTGCGGGAAAAGAATAATAGCAACTTACTAAAATAAAAAAATAGTTCCTTTAAGGAGCACAATTGAAAACTATATGGCTGAAAAAATAAATATTATTGGTGGCGGATTAAGTGGAACTTTAATGGCCATTTATTTAGCTAAAAGAGGTTTTGAAATTAACTTATTTGAACGCAGACCCGATATGCGTAAAAATAAAATTTCGGCCGGAAAATCAATCAACTTAGCACTTTCTACCAGAGGCTTGCATGCCTTAGAAAAAGTTGGTTTAGACCAAGAAATTTTAGCAGATGCCATTCCTATGTTTGGAAGAATGATTCATTCAAAAAGCAGTGAATTGGCTTACCAACCTTACGGGAAAGAAGGACAAGCTATCAATTCAGTTTCGCGTGGAAGATTGAACATTCGCCTATTAGAATTGGCCGATGAATTTGAAAATATTCAGTTACACTTTAATACCAAATGTGTTGATTTAAATGTAGAAGCAGGCACTGCCATTTTTGAGATGGAAGATGGTACTAGAAAATCTTTTGTGAGCGACAGAATTATTGGAACCGATGGCGCCTTTGCGGCCACCAGAGCCAGAATGCAAATGGGCGACCGATTTGATTATAACCAATTTTATTTAAAGGTTGGGTACAAAGAATTGGAAATTCCTGCGGCAGATATGGGTGCCTTTAAAATGGATAAAAATTCTTTACATATTTGGCCAAGAGGCGCATTTATGATGATTGCGCTTCCAAATCCTGCAGGTGATTTTACCTGCACTTTATTTGTGCCTTTTGAAGGCGAAAAGAGTTTTGATAATTTAAAAACAAAGGAAGCTGTAGAAACCTTCTTCAAGGAAGAATTTCCAGATGCAGTTCCAATGATGCCAACCCTATTAGAAGACTTCTTTAATAACCCAACTGCTAGCTTGGTAACTGTTAGGTGTTATCCTTGGGTTAAAGCCGATAAGCTTGCATTGATGGGCGATGCAGCGCATGCCGTGGTGCCGTTTTATGGCCAAGGAATGAACTGTAGTTTTGAAGATGTAGTGGTAATGGATGAATGCATAGAAAAATACGGCAATGATTGGAACAAAGTATTTGACGAATACCAAAAATTGCGTAAACCAAATGCAGATGCCATTTCAGAGTTGGCCATTCAAAATTATTCGGAAATGGCTGATAAAGTTGGCGACAAACACTTCCTACATAAAAAACACATTGAGCACGATTTAAGCGAACTGTATCCAGATCAATTTAAATCTCAATATGAATTAACTACCTTTAGTTTAAGTCCATACAAATATGCTTTGGATCAGGGCAAAAAAAATGATGCCTTATTAGAGCAAATTATTGCCGATGGCGCTGAAGAAAAAATAAAAGACCCAGCCTATATGGAAACGCTGTGGCATTTATTGAAATAGGCCTGTTTCCCTGGTATTTTCGCAGATTTCTTATTTCTCATTTGCGACTTGTTTCAATTATTTTTATATTGCCATACCACCTGATTTAAAGGGGTGATATGTTAACTTATAAATTTATGAGCGCGATGAAAAAAATAGGTCTGCTTTTCCTACTCACTTTTAGTGTATTTACTTTTGCAAATGCGCAAACTAAAAAAACCAGTAAGGTTACTGCTAAAAAAACGCCTATTCACAGGCAAACAGTTGTAACAAAAACAAATGTTGGTCCAGTTGCAAAAAACCAACGAGTTGAAATTACAACCAATTATGGCACTATGGTGGTTCGTTTGTATGATGAAACACCTTTACACCGAGACAATTTTATTAAACTAGTTGAACAAGGATTTTATGACAGTTTATTATTTCACCGCGTAATAAAATCATTTATGATACAAGGTGGAGACCCTCTTTCAAAGCATGCCGACGTGAATGCACCACTGGGAAGTGGTGATATTGGTTACAAGATTCCTGCTGAGTTCAACAAGAATTTATTTCATAAAAAAGGTGCTTTAGCCGCTGCCAGAGATAATAATCCGGCACAAATGAGCAGTGGTTGCCAATTTTATATCGTGCAAGGAAAGAAATATACCACTACCGAATTGGAGCAAATTATCAATAACAAAAGGTTCATGCAGCAACAAGAAATTCTTACTTCTATTTACCAAGCAGATACTACGCAAGCCGCCTTAAGTGCCTTGCAAAATTTGGGCGATCAAGACCGTATTCGCAAATACATGGAAGAAATAAGTGTAATTGCAAAAAACATGTATAAAGCCAAATATCCAGACGCAGAAAACATTAATATGGACCAAGTTCAAACTTATATTGACTTTGGAGGAACACCTCACCTAGATGGTTCCTATACTGTATTTGGAG
Source organism: Bacteroidota bacterium (assembly GCA_947449515.1). GTDB lineage: Bacteria > Bacteroidota > Bacteroidia > UKL13-3 > UKL13-3 > B1. Next base: position 5,181 of record CANFSD010000024.1, on the reverse strand, counting down.
AATTAGAAAGTGGCTACGACGTTTTGGATAAAATTGCAGCAGCCGAAACACGCCCTGGCGATAGGCCTGTAGAAGACGTTTGGATGAAAATGCGCTTACTCAAGTGAGGTATTTACTTCTCATAATATTACAAATTCCAGTTTTTGTTTTTGCCCAAACAGAAACCATTGTATCGGGCAAAATACAAGACAAGCACAACAAAGAAGCACTGCCATTTGTAAGTATTGGATTCAAAGGTTTTCAAGGAGGAACAACCTCTAATTTTGAGGGTAACTTTAAAATTATTAGCAAGCAGCAAGTAGATTCATTGGTTGTTACCTATGTGGGTTATAAAAGGTATGCATGCAAAATAAAGCATGGTCAAACCCAACAGCTTTTAATTGAATTAGAATCCATTACACATGAAATGCAAGAGGCCGTAATCAGGCCTGGCATAAACCCTGCACTCAGAATAGTGAATGCTGCCAGAAAACGGAAAGCAATCAACAACCAAGATCAAATTGAAAGCTACCAATACAATTCCTACAGTAAAGTAGATATTTCATTGAGCAATATTTCGGAGGAGATGAAAAACACTACTGTTTTTAAACCCTTGAAATCATTGTTTGACACCATTCACCAAATGCGCAATGAAGAAGGAAAACATATCCTTCCTGTTTTTGTGAGTGAAACATTTTCTAAGTACTACTATTCCAAATCTGTTGGTAGAGGTAAAGAAGTAATTGAAGGAAGTAAATATTCTGGCATTGGTATAGAGGCCAATTCTTATTTGATGGATTTAATGGGTGGACAATTACACCATTACAACCTCAACCATAATTTTATTCGCTTATTGAACAAAGATTTTGTTTCGCCTTTGGCTGATGAAGCGCATTATTATTATATCTATACCTTATTGGATTCAATGGAAATTGAAGGCATTAAGTGCTTCAAAATTCAATTGAATTTAAGACGTAAACAGGACTTAGGTTTTGAAGGATATATTTGGATAAGCGACAGCAGTTTTGCCTTAAAAAGGGTGGTACTAGAAATAGGCAAAGCAGCCAATGTGAATTTTGTAAACAGGATAAAAATTCAACAAGAAATGGCACCAACAGCAGAGGGGCCATGGATTACCACAAAAAGTCGAATCATTTTTGATTTTGCCAGGTTTCAAAAAAATGGCAGCGGCATGGTAGCTGGTTTCTATAATGCTTATAGTTCGGTTCGAACCAATATTTCTTTTGAAAAAGATTTTTTTGATTACGCGGTAATTACCAATGAAAATGCAAGTAATACAGATAGTGTTTATTGGGAAGAGAAAAGAACCGAACCCCTTAGTTCTATAGAAAAGGAAATGGTTAGTAAGGTAGATTCTGTAAATAACATACCTGTAATTAGAACATATATTGATATTGCACATACTGTTTTAGAAGGATATAAACGCATAGGCAAATTAGATTGGGGTCCTTATATTAATTTGGTTGGCTATAATAAAGTTGAAGGTACAAGATTACGTTTAGGCTTTAAAACCAATTACGATTTCAGTAAAAAGTTTGTTTTTAAAACTTACCTCGCTTATGGCTTAAATGATCAAAAATTTAAATACAGTGTTGGCTTAGATTATATCATTGATCCAAAGCGCTGGACGCTTGCAACGGTTCGCTACCGCAAGGATTACGACATTTTAGGTATTACCAATTCACCTATAAGTTATGCACTCAGCGGCAGTGTTTTTCAAGTGCTCAATTTTTTTAGCCCTAAGGTTAGAATCAACCAAACAGAAGAATATAATATTCGGTTGATCCAAACCTTTGCCAATGATTGGACCGTAAAATTAATGTACGATAGAAACACCTTTACACCCCTTGGAGATTTTATTTTTGCCTATGTTAAGCCAGGAGAATCTATTGGAGCAAGTCCAGTCTTGCAGAGTAGTTTTACTACCAGTCAGGTAGGCATTGAAGCAAGATGGGCCTATAAAGAAGTGATGATTTCAAGAGGGCATGACAGGTTTAGCATTGAACAAGCCAAGCGACCCGTTTTTATATTAAATTACCAAAAAGGATTGGCTGGATTTTTGGGTGGTGATTTTAATTACGACAAGCTCAGTTTAATTATCAGCCACCACATGAATACCTCCGTTTTAGGAACAGCCGATTGGTATATTTATACAGGTAAAATTTTTGGCAGACTCCCCTATCCCTTGTTAGATGTAGCGCGAGGCAATGAAAGCATATTGGCCAATACTTATAATTATAGCCTTATGAATTTTTATGAATTTGTAAGTGATGCCTATATTCATACCTCCTATACCCAGCGTTTTGAAGGCGCAATTTTCAATAAAATACCGTTTATCAATACGCTAAAATTGAGAAACTACCTTCAACTCAAAGCCGCTTATGGCAGCATGAGTAATGAAAATAAAAGTATGCTCAGTAGCACCAACCAAAATGGCGTTCAAACCTCCCCTATTCATACTTTTTCCAAAGAACCTTATGTAGAATTTGGCTATGGTATTGAGAACATTTTTAAGATTGGAACACTTGGCTTGGTTCATCGATTAAACTACCATAGTTTACCCAATGCCCGCTTATTTGGCGTAAATATCGGCATTAGGGTTCAATTTTAATGCCATATAAAGCAAATTTTAATGCGTTAAAAAAGAAAAATTAGGTATCATTGAAAGAATATTATTTAATACAATTTTGCAAAATTTCGTTTATACCATTGCACAGGTTTGCCAGCAGTTTGGCGTAGAAAATGTGGTTATCTGTCCGGGTAGTAGGTCTGCTCCTTTGGTGTATGCCTTTACAGAAAATAAAAGCTTTACTTGTTATTCTGTGATAGACGAAAGAAGCGCTGGTTTTATGGCATTGGGCATTGCCCAACAAAGTCTCAAACCGGTTGTATTAATTAGCACTTCTGGTACAGCATGCCTTAATTTTTTTCCAGCCATTGCCGAAGCCTTTTACCAAAAAATTCCGCTATTGATACTCAGCGCAGATAGACCACCTTCTTTGTTAAACCAACAGGATGGTCAGATGATTATGCAGAACAATGTATTTGGTAAACATGTAAAAGGCAGCCATGAATTGTTGTGTTTTGAGGAAGACAAAATTGATTATTACCTAACCGAGCAAATCGTATTTCAAGCCTTAGACCAAAGCATGTCGGAACAAGGATTTGGCCCCGTTCACATTAATGTTCCTTTGCGTGAGCCATTGTACAATAAAAACAGTGCAGTTGAAATTCCTCCCTTGAGAGCCAATAAGGAAATAAAAATTAGAAGTGCCAATAACAATTTTCCTTACATAGACGAGTTAAAAGATGCCTGGAAAGCAAGCTCAAAAAAATTGATCTTGCTTGGCCAAATGCCGCCATCAGAAAGCTTAGCAGAAACCCTCCAGTATTTTTGTCAGAATGAAGATGTGGTTTTGTTTGCAGATGTAGTTTCAAACCAACATGCCATTTCAACCGTTCCCTATTTTGATTCCATCTTGCAGTTCCACAACAAAGAATTCATGCAAGAATTTGAACCCGATTTGATTCTATCTTTTGGTGGGCCGTTTGTGTCTAAGGCTATGAAAAATTGGCTTAAAAACTGTAAACCCAACTACCATTTCAGAATACAATTAGAAGAACAATTAATAGACACCTACCAGCACGTAACTCATTTTGTAAAAGCTGATTTACTTTCTTATTTAAGCACCTTTAGGGCTATCAGAATTTTTAATAACCCAAGTTCAAAACCATACTGTGAGGCCTGGGCAACATTAAACGCAAAGGTATCTTTAGCCATTACCCAATTTCACCATACTAAAATTTGGTGCGAACCAAGCGCTGTAAGAAAAGTTCTACAGAACCTTCCTGAAAATAGCCAAATACAAATTGGAAATAGTTCAAGCATTAGATGGGTTAGTTGGAATGGGTTCAACCAGCATAATGTTAATGCCTTTAGTAACAGAGGAACAAGTGGAATTGACGGAACCATAAGCACGGCAATTGGCGCAGCCAGAAATAATCCAGGAAAAACAGTTACATTATTGTGTGGTGATTTATCACTCTTTTACGACCAAAATGGATTTTGGCAACAAGATTTACCTACTAACCTCAAAATTATAATTCTCAATAACCAAGGTGGTAATATCTTCAATTGGATTGATGGACCAAGCCAACATCCGGAACAACTTCCCTATTTCACTACCAAAAACAATTTGAGCATTGCCATATTGGCAAAACAATATGGCTTGGTTTACCAAAGCTGCAATGACTTTGAATCGCTAAATAATTGTTTAGCTAACCTCTACACGCCACAAACAGCCCCAATAATAGTTGAACTTGTATTTGAAGAAACAAGCAACCTAGCGGCCATAAAAGCCTTTAAAGGAATGAAACTTAGTTAAGCCTAAGAATTTGCTTTACCTAATTTGGGTAAATATCCTTCATATTTCAACTTATAAATTTGGCTCTTTGCTGGCATCTTGTACCTTTGCGATCGCAAAAATTTATCATTATGCAATCAAAATACAACTGGACAAACCTTAAAGAATACAAAGAAATTCTCTATCAATTTTATGATGGAATAGCAAAAATTAGCATCAATAGGCCACAAGTTCACAATGCCTTTACTCCCCTTACCGTAAAGGAAATGAGTGAAGCCATGGAGCTAGCGCGCCAAGATGAAAATGTATATTGTGTAATCCTTACCGGGGAAGGTGGAAATGCCTTTTGCAGTGGTGGCGACCAAAGCGTTCGCGGTCATGGCGGCTATGTGGGCGACGATGGTGTACCACGTTTAAACGTGCTTGATTTACAAATGCAAATTCGCCGTATTCCAAAACCAGTAATTGCTATGGTGGCTGGTTGGGCTATTGGTGGCGGACATGTATTGCATGTAATTTGTGATTTAAGTATTGCTGCCGAAAACGCTAAATTTGGTCAAACCGGCCCAAAAGTTGGAAGTTTTGATGGAGGCTTTGGGGCCTCTTATATGGCACGTGTTGTTGGGCAAAAGAAAGCCCGTGAAATTTGGTTCTTATGCGACCAATATAACGCGCAAGAAGCGCTTGATATGGGCCTTGTAAACAAAGTAGTGCCTTTAGAAATATTAGAAGATACCACCATTGAGTGGTGCAGAAAAATAATGGAGAAAAGTCCTATTGCACTCCGCATGCTTAAAAGTGCTTTCAATGCAGAATT
>CANFSD010000023.1 GCA_947449515.1 Bacteroidota bacterium | reverse complement strand
TGGTTGCACCTAAATAAAATGCCCCTGTATACTCTTTGGGCATGCCCATATACTTTTCTATATTCTTGGTCTCCTTGCCTATGCAAACAATCAACAAGCCTGTTGCCAATGGGTCTAAGGTGCCTGCATGCCCAACTTTTACTTTGCGCTTGCCCTCCCCCATTTTTTTACTTTGGCGCTTGAGTTTGCGCAATACCAATCGCTGAATTTTTTTTGTAACATCAAAGCTGGTCCAGGTATAGGGCTTATAAACCCTTAATACTGTTCCGGTAGCTAAATCAAGAATATCCAAGGTGTAGAATTTATAACATGTTGAGCTCGTAACCCATGAAATGTAAGGCCAAAATTATTGAACCTATAATGATTCTGTAATAGCCAAAGAGCTTGAAACCATTTTTATTTAAGAAACCAATAAAGGCTTTTATAGCAATCAATGAAACAATAAAAGCCACCACATTACCTACTAACAAAATTGGCAAATGACTTTCGCCTCCAGCAAAACCACCTGCCTTATAAAATTTCAATAACTTATAGGCTGTTGCAGCAAACATGGTAGGCACCGCCAAAAAGAAAGAGAATTCTGCTGCCGCCGTACGGCTCATTTTTTGGCTCAAACCGCCAATAATAGTAGCTGCAGAGCGCGATACTCCGGGAATCATAGAGATTACCTGAAAGAAGCCAATCTTTAATGCTTTTGGATAACTGATGTCTTCTTGTTCTTTTTCTGGTGTATTAAATAGTTTATCTATAAATAATAAAACAATGCCGCCCAATAATAAACTAATGGCCACAACAATTACATTTTCTAACAAGGCATCAATGTAATCATTCAGCAAAAAGCCAATGATAGCAGCTGGTAAAAAGGCTACAAATAATTTATAATAAAAATCTAAACTTTGAAAAAAACGTTTCCAATACAAAACTACCACCGCTAAAATTGCCCCAAATTGAATGGCTACGGTAAACATTTTTACAAATTCGCTCGATTGAATGCCCATTATGGAAGAGGCAATAATCATATGACCGGTAGATGAAATAGGCAAGTACTCTGTTATCCCCTCAACAATAGCGAGGAGTATGGCTTGTATCATTTCCATAAGAAAATAGCCCTAAGGCAGGAATTATTGGTTAAAAAGAATTGACCGAAAAACTAGTCTTTTTGTTTGCGCATAATGGCAACAATTTCTATTACGAAACCTACCAATACCACAATTGGAGCCAAAGTTAATTTGCGGAAATCAAAGATATCTTCCGAACCAACCATTAAAGCAAATCCGGCAAAAATAACGGCAATGCCAATAATCATTAAGGTGTAGTTCTCTTTACCAAAAACAAAATCTTTGGGTGCGTTTTCTACTTTCTTGGTGCTGATTTTTTCTTTACTCATGGGTGCAATATGCTATTTATCTGTTAATAATCCAACCCTTGCGGATCCTAATATTCAAATTGTTCAAAAATGCTATTAATACAAATCTTCTAAACGTGCATAAAGGTATTTTCGTGTGCTCAAGAAACTGCTGCTGATACTAATTAATAATCCTATCCCCAACAAACTGGCATACATTATAAAAAGACTGTTGCCATGGTCAAAAGTAGACCATTCTGGAATCCAAATAGGCAAAGCTTGGTTCAAACCGAACAATAAAAGCAATGCAATAAACCAGCCCCAAATACCATTTTTAATAGATTGTAGCACAAATGGCTTGGTAATAAACCAATGGGTTGCCCCTACCAATTGCATGCTTTTGATGATAAAACGTTGGGCATACAAATTTAAACGTACTGTATTGTGAATTAAAACCACCGCAATAATGCCAAATACAGATGCCAAACCAAATAAAATTAATCCAATGGTATTGATGTTCTTTTGCGCCAAATCATAAGCACTGCGTTGGTAACTTACCTCACTTACCTTAGGTAAATCTTTTAAATAGGTTTCAACCTGAGCCAAAGATGCCACATTGTTAAAATCTTCTTTTACTTTTACTTGGAACGAACCCATTAGTGGATTATACCCCAAGAAACTTACAAAATCTTGTCCGAGCTCATTACTGAAATCCGTTGCTGCTTGTGCCTTTGAGATATAAGTTACATTCTTTAAAAAATCTTGTGTCTCAATTTTTTGTTGCATGTCTTTCACCTCAAGATCTGTAATATCTTGGCTTAAAAAAACATTGATCACCATGTTTTCTTTGAGGTAAGTTTCCATGTGTCTGCTGCCCACCACTAAGAAGCCAAATAAGCCCAGCATGAGCAATACCATTGATATACTTAATATGGACGAGATATAACTAAATTTCTTTTTGCGCTTTACGGTTTGGTTCACAGCTTTACTAATTAAGCAACAAATATGGAAAAGGATTTTTTGTGAAGCAAGGGTATTTAAACCACAACTTTGGAAAAGCATTGTTTGGCGTCTATTTTTGCAGACTATTTTTAGTTTCAAAGGGTTCGAGAAAAAAGATTATTTTCGGCCCACTTATTAAACAGCAGATTATACAGGGATGAGCAGAGAATATAAACACACAGAGATTGAGGCCAAATGGCAAAAATATTGGGCAGAAAACAAAATTTATGAGGTTAAGGAAAACACGCAATTGCCCAAATATTATGTATTAGACATGTTTCCTTACCCAAGTGGCGAAGGCCTTCACGTAGGGCACCCCTTGGGATATATTGCCAGCGATATTTTTAGTCGTTACAAGCGTTTAAAAGGTTACAACGTTTTACACCCAATGGGTTATGATGCCTTTGGTTTACCCGCAGAGCAATATGCCATTCAAACTGGTCAACACCCTGCAGTTACTACTACACAGAACATTAAACGCTACCGCGAACAATTAGATAAAATTGGATTTAGCTTTGATTGGAGCAGGGAAATTAGAACTTCAGACCCTGCCTACTATAAATGGACACAGTGGATTTTTATTCAATTGTTCAACAGTTGGTTCAACCCAATTTCTCAGAAGGCCGAACCTATTCAAACGCTAATTACCCTTTTTGAAACAGAGGGTTTTAAAGGCAGCGACGACCATATTCTTACAGGTGGAATGGAATTTGATTTTCCTGCATTTACCAAAGAACAATGGTTGGCTTTTAGCGAAGAAGCCCAACAAAAAATCTTATTAGGTTTTAGGTTGGCATACCTTAGTGAGGCTTATGTAAACTGGTGTCCAGCCATGGGTACGGTTTTGAGCAATGATGAGGTTAAAGATGGCGTAAGTGAAAGAGGTGGCTTTCCCGTAGAAAGAAAATTAATGAACCAATGGAGCCTGCGCATCACCGCATATGCCGAGCGTTTGCTGCAAGATTTAGAGGGTTTAGATTGGACAGATAGTTTAAAAGAATCGCAAAGAAATTGGATCGGAAAATCACAAGGTGCGAGCCTTCGTTTTAAAGTACAGGATGAACATTTTGATATAGAAGTTTTTACTACACGCCCAGATACTGTTTTTGGCGTTAGCTTTTTGGCCATTGCACCAGAGCATGAAATGTTAGCGCAATTGGTTAGTCCAGAACGCCAAGAAGATGTGATGGATTATGTGGAGATGGCACGCAACAGAAGCGAACGTGAGCGCCAATCAGACGTAAAACGTGTGAGCGGAGAATTTACTGGAGCTTATGCCATCCATCCATTTACAGGCAAGGAAGTACCCATTTGGGTGGCCGATTATGTTTTGGGTGGTTATGGAACTGGCGCCGTAATGGGCGTTCCAGCGCACGACAGCAGAGACCATGCCTTTGCCAAACATTTTGAATTGCCTATTCTTCCTGTTATTGAAAATGGCACTACACATAATTTTCAAGAAGCATCAATGGATGCCAAGGAAGGCAATTGCATTAACTCTTCTTTCCTAAATGGATTAGGCGTTAAGAAGGCCATGAAAAAAGCCATTCAAGAAATAGAAGAAAGAGGATTGGGTAAAGGAAAAACCAACTTCAGGTTGCGTGATGCCATTTTTGGTCGCCAGCGCTATTGGGGCGAACCAATACCTATTTTCTATAAAAACGGTATTCCTTACCCCGTTGAAGAAAAAGATTTACCAATTGTTTTGCCGGAGATTGACACCTTTCTTCCTACTGAAAATGGAGAACCACCTTTGGGTAGGGCCCAAAATTGGAAATACAAAGACCAATACGATTTTGAATTGTCTACCATGCCAGGATGGGCAGGTAGTAGCTGGTATTTCTTGCGTTATATGAACCCTGGCAATACCCTGCAAATGGTAGGCGATGAAGCCGTAAACTATTGGCAGCAAGTAGACCTTTATTTGGGTGGCAGTGAACATGCAACAGGACATTTATTGTATGTGCGTTTTTGGACCAAATTCTTATACGATTTAGGTTTAATTCCTTGCAACGAACCAGCGAAGAAACTGATTAACCAAGGGATGATCCAAGGCAGAAGCAATTTTGTTTTTAGGGTAGATTGTTTCAAAGGCGAGCAAAAAGAATTAAGTTTCTTTGCCTCAAAAAACTATATAGATGAGAAACAAAACATCAAAAACATTCCGCAATTATTTGAACAATTTAACCAACAAAACAACAAACATATTGGCTTAGATTTTACTAAAATAAATGTGGTAAAGTTGAATGTAAATGTTGGCATTGTTGAAAATGATATCCTAGACACAGCAGCATTTAAACAATGGCGCGGAGATTATGCAGATGCATTGTTTGTAGTAGAAGACGGCAAATACCTCTGCACATGGGAAGTAGAAAAAATGTCGAAATCAAAATACAATGTGGTTACACCAGATTTTATTGTTACCCAATATGGTGCCGACACTTTGCGTTTGTATGAAATGTTTTTAGGCCCATTAGAACAAAGCAAACCATGGAACACACAAGGAATTGAAGGTGTTCAACGCTTCTTGAAAAAATTATGGCGCTTGTTTTTTGATGCCAATGGCGAATTAAACCTCAGCGAAGAAGCGCCCACAAAAGCAGAATTAAAAACTTTGCACAAAACCATTAGAAAAGTTGCCGAAGACATAGAGAATTTCTCTTTCAATACCTCTGTAAGTACCTTTATGATTTGCGTAAATGAATTGGGTGAGTTAAAATGTAATAAGCGAAGTATCCTGAAAGAATTAATGGTGGTACTCTCGCCATACGCGCCGCATATTGCAGAAGAATTATGGGAAATTTTAGGCGAAACTGAAAGTGTGAGCAAGGCCAGTTACCCTTTATTTAATGAAGCTTATTTAATTGAAGACAGTTTCTCTTACCCTATTTCAATTAATGGCAAGCACCGCACCAATATTGAGTTTTCATTAGATGCTGATCAAAAAGCAATGGAAGAAACAGTGCTTAAAGATGCGTTAATTATTAAATGGCTTGAAGGGAAAGCACCCAAGAAAATTATTATAGTAAAAGGCAAAATTGTAAATATTGTTGCTTAAGCAAAACAACCATGGAAGAACCAAAGGAAAAGAATTTAGCCACGCGTGCATTTGATATTACACTTCGAATGCTCTTGGTATTTGGCCTTATCTTCTGGTGTTTTGAAATTGTTTCTCCTTTTATAATGCCGGTTTTGTGGGCACTTATCATAGCCGTAGCAGTAAATCCGGTTCAAGAATTTTTTGAACAAAAAGTAAAATTAAAATCTGCATTAGCTGCCAGTATCATTACTGTTTTGCTTTTATCTCTGGTGTTAATTCCTGCCATAGCCTTTATCAATTCGGCAGTGCAAGTTATCATTGAATGGAAAACGGCCTTTGAACAAGGAAGCTTCACCCCTTTTGTGGTACCAGAATTTATCAAACAAATTCCTATAATAGGCAATAAGCTAAATGAATTGTTAAGTGAAATTACCAATCACCTCGACCAATTTATTAATAAATACCAAAGCCAGGTTATTGATTTCTCTAGAGGCATAGCCGGATTAATTTTAGGCAGCAGTTTCGGTTTGCTTAAGATAATTTTCGCAATAATCTTGGCAGGCTTTTTCTTGGCAATGGGAAATAGAAACAATATTTCTGCTCATATTTCAAATAGAATTATTGGTGCAGATGGTCCCACTTATATTCACCTTTCGGTTCAAACCATAAGAAAAGTAGTAAAGGGAATTCTTGGTGTTGCCTTTATTCAAACACTGTTGGCTGGAATTGGTTTTTATTTGGCCAATATTCCGCATGCTGCCATTTGGACCTTAATATGTTTGGTTTTATCTATTGTTCAAATTGGACCAATTCCTATCCTATTAGGCATTGTTATTTTTATTTTTGAAACCGACACTGCGCTGTTTGCCATCTTATGGACAATCTATTTTATTGGAGTAGCCTTGTTAGATAGCATTCTTAAACCAATCCTTTTAGGAAAAGGTGCTCCCGTTCCAATGTTGGTTATTTTTATTGGTGTTTTGGGAGGCTTTATGCTTTCTGGTTTTATAGGACTCTTTACGGGAGCCATCATCTTATCTATAGGCTACAAGCTTTTTGTGTTTTGGTTAGAATCAGACAAACACCATGGTCCATTTAGCAGTTTTGACAACTAAAACAAGTAACGTGCTTCCATTTTCCCTGTATGAATAACAGGTATTAATCCAGACTTTCTGCCTTCATACGACATGTTAATTTGCAAATTCTGGCCAATGCGTTGTTGTAAATTAATGCTCCATAAATCATTTTGGCCCATGCTCAAACCTTGCAACATATCATAAGCCAAAGGACTGTTTACATTGCCTTTGAAATTAACTTCGTAGTGGTTATACTTAAAACTGAGCACACCAATTTTAACAAAAGAATAGCGCAACTCAGCTCCCATTTCTATAACTTTACTTGCATCTCCGCCCAACTCAGGTAAATTGTTTGATTGAATCCATTGCGCATCAAAACCCAAACGCCATTTTTGCATGTATTGGTAGCTTATTTTGGGCTTCATTTCTTGAAAGGTATATTGGTAGTTATTTTGTGTAAAAAACTCAGAGGCAAAACGTCGTGTACCCCAATTATAATTGGCATTTAAACTCCAATTGGCATTAAAAGCATAGCGCCCTCCGGTATTGTATTCATTGCGGTTTCTAGATTCAAAACCATTGGTTAAAAGTGTTTTCGATTGTTGTTGATTGATGGTAAAATCAAGCCCATACTTTGGATTGTTGCGGTTAAAAAACAAGGTGTTTCTAAACAAGGAAGCCAAGTTAATTAAGCTACTGTCCTTAACATTTGAGGTGAACACTTGAGAAAATAAATCTGGCGATCCTAAACTTATTTTCCTTTCAATACGCATGGCCGCTTGGTCGCTAAATTTATTAAAGAAACCCAAAATGCCTGTCAACCTTCGGTTCGAAAAAGAATTAACAGAAAGGGTTTGACTAAATTGCGTGCTGTTAACCCTTATCATGGTGGTGGTGGGCAAAAACACCTTGATATAATTTGCCAAGTTTTTATCTGCAAAAGAGGCCAATTGAAATTCATTGAGTTGCTGCGCACCATCTTCATTAAAATCCTTCCAAACATAAAGTCCCTGGCCTATTGGCACCTCTACATATTGAAAATCGCGTTTCAATTCATTTCCAGAACCCAATTGAAAATAAGAATTGGCCGTAATAAACCTTTTGAAAAAACTATAATCATATTCCAACCTACTTAACAAGGTTTGTTCAGGTTTCACATGCTGAAAGGCTGTATCCATAACTTGAAAATCTCGGAAAGAAATATCTATATTAAGCTTGTTTAGATTTTGCTGCAAATAGCCCAAACTACCTTTAACTTCTTTGGAAAGCGTATGGTTCATAAAATCATTATTGGATGGCAGTTGATCCAAACGAGTGCGCAAGTTAATCTGATACGTAAGACCAATTGTATCTTTGCTTTTCAAGAGCAACTCTCCTTGTTGATAGGCAAAACTACCACTTAACAAACTGTCTTTTTGGTTTTTAAAACTGCTTTTTTCATTCAAATAATTAGCGCCAATTTGCAGTAATTTAAATTCACGCACATAATTAAATTGGCCATTTTGAATTTGACTTCCATAAGCCACTTGATTGGTATTTTGTTTTTGCGCTGCGTTTAAAAATTCAAAATTGGTATTAAAAGTATTTCGTCCTACGTTAAGTTTAGCACCCAAAAGATGCCGCATTCCTACAAAGCTTCCAAAGTTTTTATTGTAATAACCCATTTGGTAATATACCGAACCAATTTTCTTGTGCACGTAAGCCAAACGCCAATCGAGAATATGTTCTTGCGCACCCGTATCAATGGAATTGTTGTTTAATTGGCGGTTCCAAATTCGGTTAAATTCAACATTTCTATAACGTTCAACATACCTAAATTGTACATCTGTAAATTCATAATTTACATTGCTCTGAATACTTTGGTTGCTATCAATTAGTCGAAATTTATTTTTGCTTTCCAATTTTATGGCATATCCCGCATCATTGGCTTTATCTAATTCACTAAATAAATTCTTATTAAAATCACTCCTTGCCACTTCCATATTTAATACATGGTTTGCAGCAATTCTGTATTGCGATCCAATGCTTAAAAGTTGTTTTCTATTAGGTGCCACCAATAAAACATAGGGCTCAAAATCACCTTGAGGGATTCCTCCCATTGGACTTACCCAATTAAACACCCTTCCATTTGAACTGCTTGCACCTTGCACATAATTCCCTTGATGCGTTCCAACATAAGCAAACCTCACCTCGTAAAAAACCGTATCAGACAATGGGTCGATGGCATGCACATAAACGCTGGCATATCCCAAGGAATCTATTTTGCGGTAAAGAATTTTCTTTGCATTAAAAGGCACAACACGTACTTCACTCAAAACTTTAGCATCCTGCAACCTGTCGCCCACTTGCGATAAAAGCAGCTTATTACTATCAGATAAACTTTGCTGAAAAGATTGGTTTTTATTGTCCTGCTCAGAAAAATAATTCATATATACAGAAGCTTTCTTCGCATCCCAACGGGTATTAAACCCAACCAAGGTTCGGGCATAATTTCTATCCGAATATTGAAACTCTACAATAATTCTAGAATATTGGGTAATTAGCCGTTTGGGCATAAAAACAATTTCACCACTGTTATAATCTATGGTATAATCATTTTGCTCTCCACGTAATAACTTTTCTCCATCGAGGTAAACTACTTCCGTTCCAGAAATGAGCACAATAAACACCTCCCCATTAGGACCACTAAGCCTGTATGGACCTTGGTTTCCTTCAATGCCATTGATGGTATTTCTCACAAAGCGCCCGCGAGATATAGCTGCCTGTGCACCTACCAGCAGTGATTGTTTAGGCTTTAAATCAAATTGTGTTTGCGCCAACAAGCCTCGCGATTTCTTATAATAATTTAAAAAATAAGAACCCTCGGGCCGCGCCATTAAATAATCACCCACCACCAATTTATTTTTCTGTTTGCTAAACTGCACAAACACCTGGTCAAAATCCTGTAATTCTTGCGTATTTCCTTCTGGTTGTATCGGATTATTATCGTCGCTAATTGCAGCCAACACATCAACATCATTGTTTATTCTGCCCGCCAATTGCAAGTTAAGGTTGGCATTTACCAGGGTATTTTGACTGTTTCCAATACTTAATCCACGCATCAAGCTACCGGTACTTATTAAACCTTCATTCTTTAAAATTGGGTCGAACCCACTCCGCCCAGTTGGCAGAAGAAAGGGATTTTGCCTAACAACAAACTCGGGCTGAATGATACCAATATCCCTATGTTTGAGCTTTTGCCTTAATGGAAATTGAATAGGTAAATAGGCTATACTTATCCAAGTTCCCTTAGGGATTTTAAGGTTTATAAAGGCACCTGCTTGGTAATTGATGCGGTAGTCAATGCCGTTTGTATAAGACAATACAGACACGCTGCCATTTACAATTAATAAAGTATCGAGTTGAAAGGAATCTTTTTGAATAAGAATACTACGCGTAGGATAGATGGATTGTTGCTGTGCAAACAGACTGGTAACAAAAAAGAGATTTAATAGAATAAAAAAGCGGATCCTCATTCAAGCTCTTTTAACGGCAGTTTAACAGTAAAAGTTGTTCCAATTCCCAAACTACTAATAAAAGAAATACTACCTCCACCACTTTCAATCATGCTTTTAACAATTGGCAAACCCAATCCCATTCCAATTACCTTGGTGCTAAAGTAGGGCATAAAAATCTTGGCAGCTTGTTCGTCTGAAATACCAGTACCATTGTCTTCCACTTCAATAACAAGCCAATCCTCCACCACTTCCACTCGTACCTGCACCAAGCCAGAACGGTCATCTGGTATAGCCTGGCAGGCATTTTTAATTAAATTGGTAAGGGTTCTATTAAGGTAACCCGCATCAAACCAAACCTCTATGCTTTGATCGCAATTGCTTTTTAATTCACCCTCAAAAGTTTGTTCCTGCAAATGAATGATTTGATCCAAAACATCATGCACAAGAATAGTTTCATAGCGAGGTGCAGGCATTTTTGCAAAACTGCTAAACTCGGTTGCCAAATCGCTCAAGGTATCTATTTGCGTAATGAGGGTTTTGGTAACCTTGTTAAAAGTCTCTGGAAGTTTTGGCGATTGATCTTTCCATGCACGCTCTAAATGCTGCACACTTAGTTTCATGGGTGTTAAAGGATTTTTTATTTCATGGGCAATTTGCCTAGCAATGTCGCGCCAAGCACCTTCCCGCTCACTCTTAGCAAGTTTCTCGGCGCTTTCCTCTAATTGATCAATCATCAAATTATACTGCTTCACCAGCTCCCCTATTTCGTCTTTTCTATTCCATTGAATGGGTTCGTTCTTTTGTCCAAATTGCGTAATTGCCATTTGCTTTTGGATTAACATTAAAGGATAAGAAATATTTCTTGAAACGAACCAAGCAATTATTCCAATAACCAAAAACACCAATGCATACAAGTTAATAAACCCAACTATAATGGAGGAGATTTCTGCATTTAAATCCGAACTCTGATAAAAGTTGGGCAATTGAACATAGCCCAACAAACTCCTGCTTTTACCAAATACCGGCACATAGGCCCCGCTGTATTGAAAAGTAGCAATGGCTTCTTCCTGAACAAATTGAGATTCACGCAAATTATTCAAATGATAATAGGCCGTAGCATTCATAATTGGCGCCAAAATACCATCCTCGTAAACCTTTTTAATGGTGGAGGTAAGCAATTCACCTTGCGGGTTAAAAAAAGTAATATCTGTATTATAAAACTCCGCAATCTGATTGATACTTGCCTCGGCATCACTTTGCTTATTGGCAAAATTGATATCCTGACTTTCATTCTCTATAGCGCTCACCACATTCCTAATTTTCTTTACCAATTTTTCATTTTGCTTCAATGAATTTTGGTTGCTAATAAAGTTAATGGTAAAATAAGCTGTAGCCCCAAGCGTAATAAATACAATTAACACAATACCCAATTGTATGCGTGTTCTAATTAAGGATAAATCACTGTCTTTAATCAATAAGAAATTATTGATATGTTTTTGTATCCATAACCAAACTGGATGGTTTTTATACCTGTGTTGTTGAATCCATTGGTTATTAAATAAGAAATGAAGTGCTATAAAACCAATTAAAATAAGGGTAAAAAAGGTAAACGACAAAGAGAACAAACCCAATGGTTCGTACCAAGAAGGAGACTTTCTGCTCACTACTACAAACAGTTGCTCACTTTCTTTAAAGAGCAAATGGCTATAGCCGTTTTCTTCAAAACTGATACTTTTCCCTTGAAAATTATCCCAGGTATAGGTTGTTCGGTAGGCATAGTCACCACTTTGGTTAAGCAAACGCATATCCCTATAAATAGCGTAAGAGTAGTTGTAATGACGGTTATAATTGTTTCTAAATCCATCTATCAATAATTCATCAAACCTGTTTTCATCCTGCAATAATTTGGGTTGCAAATGCACAAAGAAATACCCAATTATTTTGCCTTTTTCACGCAAGATAAATTTACCCAAATAGCCTTTTAAATAGGCATTGTTCTTCAGGAATCGGAAATTTTTATTAATGGTAGTAGAACCTAAATTTTTATAGATATAATCAACCTGGGCATAGGAGAAAGCATTCCTGGTTTGATAAGGATTAAAGGCTGCATTGAAATCATAAACAGAGATATCATATTTACCTAAATACCCAGAAAAATATAGTTGTCGCAGGCGTTTTACCAATTGAGATTTCAAAGCAATTGGATTAGAATAATATTGTTTTACAATTTTGCTACTTGCAACCTTCTCCTCTACATCTTGTAAAAAATATTCGGCATTAACATCGTTTTGCGAAACCAATTTGGAGGCGTATAGAAACCTGCTGTTCTCCTCTTCAATATTGCTATAATAATAAATGCTCAAAGAAGTAAAAATGCTAAGCATTACCACCAAAACAAAATACTGTTGAAACCTATTTAGCCTTTCTTTGAACCAGTGGCGGTAGGCCAAAAAGCAAAATATCATTAAGCTACTTGCAAGGGAGTAAAAGGCTTTACGTTCAAACAGGTATACAACCAAATAGGGATGGAGGAAATAAAACACAATACCCAACACAAAGAATTTCTCGTAAAAACTTAACTCCTCTTTTTGAAGGTAATGGTACAAACGCATTACCATTTGCCAAGTGAGTAGCAATAGCATAAAGGCCAAAAACAAACCCAAAAAGGTGTAGGTATTGATGCCATAAATATTTTTAATATCAAAAGAAATTTGGGAGTCAAACACCAAACTCTTGATACTGTCAAAAGAGCCGTCGGCCAATAAAATGGTTAACAAAGCGGTTAATCCCAAACTCAAGAAATGGGCTCGATTGTGTTTAAATACTGCTGGCACACTGTCTTTAATAAGCAATAAGAACCATAATAATATTCCTACCGCCACCAAGAAATCTCCTAGAGATGGATTATACAAAGAGGAAGCATAAATATCGGCACTGAATAGTTTTTGCGAATACACAAAAACAGGAAGTTTATACTTTAAGAATACCCAACGGGCACTTTGCGTTAATAGCAGGAAAACAAAGCTTCCCAAGTAAAAGTATTTCTTCACCAATTGCCCGCATACCAAATGAAACAACCAAGCAATAACTAGTAAGTTAAATAATATCAAAAACCTTAACCAATAAGGCGTGAGCTTAGGGAATCCATATACTTGAATAGAACAAAGGTATTTCCCTTTGCGGTCAAACATATCCATAAAACCCTTAATAGGTGAAGGACTAAACAGTGCCGAACCTAAGAATTGTAAATCTGGATTGATATGGTTTTGAATATATTGATTTTGAAAAAGGTAATTGGTTTTGAGTTGATAAAACAACGCAATCTTGTAGGATCCCTTTTCCAAATACGACACCAAATAAGCGCCATTATTGGTATTTAGGTATACAAACCCATCCTTTAAAGCGGGCAGGTATTTTACAGAATTTATGGTATTGTCTGTCCATAATTGAAGGGTATCATTTCTGTATAAATGAACAATAAAGTGCTCCCTATTGGCAAGCTCAATATAGTCCATCCAATTACGACCAATTCTACTGGTATCCTTTAGCAATTGATAAATTAAGTCTTTGCTTTCGGCTTCTTTGTCAATTACAACTTGCTGTATTTTCTCGTAGTTATTGCGTTCTTGTTGTTCGGCATTTTGTAAAATACCAATTTCGGTGCCAAGCAGCAATACCAGTAGCACCAAGCCAATGGCCAACCAGAGAAGATATTTAAGTGTTTTGTTCAAAAAATTCTGTTATGCCATTTAACTAAATTGAAGTCTTTAATACCAGGTATTTTTCTCTAAATATTCATTCACATAATCGTGAATTCCTTCTTCTAAAGACCTAAAACCTTTCGCATAACCAATGGCATTTAACTTATCCATATTGGCCTCCGTAAAATACTGATAGGTTTCCCTAATGTCTTCTGGAATGGGAATATATTCAATTTTTGGTGCTAACTGCAAAGCGCTAAATATGCCATTTGCCAAATCGTTCCAGGTTCTGGCTTGGCCCGAACCTAAATTATAGATACCGCTATTTTTACGGTGATGCATCAAAAAGACACAAACCTCACAAAGGTCTTTTACATAAATAAAATCGCGCTTTTGTTCTCCGTCTTTAAAGGCTGGTCGGTGACTTTGAAACAACTTAACGCCACCTGTTTCTTTTATTTGGTTATAGGCATGAAACACCACACTGGCCATTCTTCCTTTGTGAAATTCATT
>CANFSD010000022.1 GCA_947449515.1 Bacteroidota bacterium | reverse complement strand
GGGTTAAAGCCAGTGCAAAGAAGAATCCTTCATTCAATGAAGGAAATGGACGATGGTAGGTTTAATAAAGTGGCCAATGTAATTGGTCAAACCATGCAATACCATCCCCATGGAGATGCCGCCATTGGCGATGCCATGGTTAATTTAGGTCAGAAAGATTTATTAATTGAAACCCAAGGAAACTGGGGTGATATACGCACAGGCGATTCTGCCGCAGCACCACGTTATATTGAAGCGCGTTTGTCGAAATTTGCTTTGGAGGTGGCTTTTAACAAGCAAACAACCCAATGGCAAAATTCTTATGATGGCAGAAAAAAAGAACCAATTGCTTTGCCAATGAAATTCCCTTTACTCCTTGCTCAAGGGGTAGAAGGTATTGCAGTAGGTTTGGCAACCAAGGTAATGCCACATAATTTTTGTGAGTTAATTCTTGCCAGTATAGATCATTTAAAAGGCAAACGTTTTGAACTTTTCCCAGATTTTCCCAATGGTGGTTTGGTAGATGTTGCCAATTATAACCAAGGTAAAAAAGGTGGAAAAATAAGGGTTCGTGCCAGAATAGAAGAAGTAGATAAGAAAACATTATTTGTTAAAGATGTGCCTTATGGTGTTACCACCATCCAGTTAATTGATTCAATTATTAAAGCCAATGATTCTGGAAAAATTAAAATTAAAAAGGTAATTGATAATACTGCCAAAGATGTAGAGATAGAAATTCAATTGGCACCTGGTGTTTCTCCAGATAAAACCATTGATGCCCTCTATGCTTTTACAGATTGTGAAGTAAGTATTTCTCCTAATGCCTGTGTTATTGTTGAAGATAAGCCTGTATTTATTGGTGTAGAGGAATTGTTAAAGATTTCAACAGAAAACACCAAAGACCTATTACGCCAAGAATTAGAAATAAAAAGAGGTGAATTAGAAGAGCAATGGCATTACAGCAGCCTTGAGAAAATATTTATTGAGAAAAGAATTTACCGCGATATTGAGGAATGCGAAAGCTTTGAGGATGTAATTGATACCATCTGGAAAGGCATGAACAAATACAAGAAGCAGTTCCGCCGTGAATTAACAGAAAACGATATCCTTCGTTTAACAGAAATAAAAATCAAACGTATTTCTAAATACGATTCATTCAAGGCCGATGAAATAATGAAAGGCATTGAAGCATTATTGGCGCAGGTGAATTCTGATATTGAAAATTTGAAAGCTTATGCCATTAAATATTTTGAAACACTCTTAAAGAAATACGGTAAAGGCAGAGAACGCAAAACAGAAATTCGCACTTTCGACAATATTGATTCTAAAACGGTAGCCATTGCCAACCAAAAATTATATGTAAACAAGGCCGAAGGTTTTGTTGGAACAAGTCTTAAGAAAGATGAATACGTTTGCGATTGCAGCGATATTGATGATATTATTGTATTCCGCAAGGATGGGAAAATGACGGTTTGCAAAGTGCAAGAAAAAGCCTTTGTGGGCAAGGATATTATCCATGTAGATGTGTTCCGTAAAAACGATGAACGCAAAATATACAACCTCATTTATTTGGATGGCAAAACTAAAATTAGCTATGCAAAACGTTTCCCCGTTACTGGAATAACCCGCGACAAAGAATACGATTTGAGTCAAGGGACTCCTGGTTCACGCGTACTTTACTTTACCGCAAATCCTTCTGGAGAAGCAGAGGTAGTAAGCATTACCTTAAGTCCGCTTAGCCATGCGCGCAAGCTCAGTTTTGATTTTGATTTTTCTGAATTGGCCATTAAAGGTAGAGGCGTGCAAGGAAATATCTTGAGCAAATATTTGGTAAAAGGTATCAAATTAAAATCAAAAGGAGTTTCTACTTTAGGTGGCTTAAACCTCTGGTACGATGATGCTATTGGCCGAATTAATACCAATGAACATGGTAGTTTCTTAGGAAATTTCTTGGGCAATGATTTAATTCTCTCTATCTATAAAGATGGAAATTATGAACTCACCAATTTTGATGTGAGTAACCATTACGAATATGAGCAACTCCTTCATATCTGTAAATTTAAACCAGAGCGCCCCATTTCAGTGGTTTATTTTGATGCCAAATCTAAACAATACAATATCAAACGTTTTGTTATTGAAACATTAACGCTTAATAAAAAGTTTAGTTGTATACCTGAAGAGAAAGGAAATTATATTTTACTCGCAACCGATTATAAAAATCCAACAGTAATTTTAACCGCAGGCAAAGGTAAAACGCTTTCGGAAACCCAAATAAATTTGGCCGATTTCATTGATGTAAAAGGGTGGAAAGCCATTGGAAATAAATTTGCAGGCGCAGATTTAAGTAAATTGGAATTGCTTCCTCCAGATCCGCAAGATGAAATGGAAGAACAAATTCAAGAAGAGGAAGAAACCCTTGTAAACGAAGATTTGTTTACTGCCGAACAAGACAAAATTAAAAAGTTATTGGAAGACGATCCTGAAACGGATGAGGTGAAAAAGCCGAAAGGACCTAAACCCGATCCAGAACAACCCAAACTGTTTTAAAGGCTAAGTTTTTTTTATATCCCTTGCTTGCCTATCTTTGCCCTGCAAAACAGACTATCGCTGTGCCTTAGGGCAGAGAGGAAAGTCCGGGCAACTTAAGCAGCATGCTTCCTAACGGGAAGGGTTTCTGTTGTAATAACAGAAATACAGACAGTGCCACAGAAAACAAACTACCTTAACCTCGGTTAGGGAAAAGGTGAAAAGGCGGGGTAAGAGCCCACCGGGTGTTTAGAGATAAACATTGCATGGTAAACCTGATGCGTTGCAAGGCCAAATAGGCAGGAAATAAAAGGGTGTTCGCTTAGCACCAACAACCTCAGGTTGTTTTTCCTGCGGGTAGGCTGCTACATCCATTTAGCAATAAATGGAGCAGATAAATGATAGTCGTTGTAAAATGCCAAAAGCACTTACATTACAGAACCCGGCTTATAGTTTTGCTAAAGATAAAGGGGCTTCGGCCCCTTTTCCAATTTAATAACCTATTGAAAAAAATAACATGTTGTCATTAACCGAACTTTCTCAGCTTGCAGAAATTGATGCTTTGTCGAACCAACAACCAGTGATAATTTTTAAACACAGTACGCGTTGTAGCATTAGTTCTACCGCCCTCAATAGGTTCGAAAGAGAATACGCCAAACACAATCATTTGGATTATCCTGTTTATTACCTCGACTTATTGACCTACCGACCAATTTCAAATGAAATAGCTGCCCATTACCAAATTGAACACCAATCGCCGCAAAGTCTTTTGATCCACAAAGGAAAGTGTGTGCATACGGCCTCGCACATTGAAATTAACTTGGCAGAAATTATTGCCATAATTGGTGGTTTGAACCAATAATTTTTTTTCAGGCAATAGTTTATTAAATTGCTTGAACACAATGCATAAAAAGAATTCCAACATATTTCTTATTGCCATTGCTTGTTTTCAACTCTTGTTTGGACAAGAATTGTTGGCCCAAAATACTTTAGGTAAAGGTCATTTACCTTTGTTTAATTTGTATAAGCCAGAACAATTAAGCCGTCAGATTTGTGCCAATAAAACAAGTGAGGAAGAAAAGGTTCGTGCCATTTACAATTGGATTACTTACCATATAAAATACGATACAAAACGTTATAGCAACGCTGAAATCAAGCGTTTCAGCAATAAGAAAACACTTTTTAGAGGCAAAGCACTTTGTGATGAATATGCCAATTTGTTTGAAACCATGTGCAAAGCAGTATCCATTAAATGTATTACCATAGATGGTTACTTAAAAGGTTACGATTACGAACCGGATGATACCTTATATGCCGCTAACCATGCTTGGAATATGGTTAAAATTGATGAACAATGGCAATTGGTAGATATTACCTTGAGCGCTGGTTATTTGGTTTGGAAACCTACATTCTTGGAATATTTTAATCCTCTGTTTTTAAAATCAACCACACGTTCGAAACTGAAATTTGTTTTCAAAAGAGATACTTCTTTTTTTAAGGCCGACCCAAATCGTTTTGTTGCAAGCCACTTGCCGAGCATGGCTGCTTTTCAAAATTTAGAAATTCCTATTGATGTTTACCGTTTTCAGGTAGATTCATCTAAGAGACTAGCGGATGTAAAACCTATAAATGGTTTTAACGAAATGGCAGAATATTGGTTTAACGCAACGGAAAAAGAGAAACATCTTAGTCATGCAGATTCTGCTATTGGTTTTAATGCAAGAAATCAAATTGCCAGGGCTTTTGATTTAAACAACGCGGCCTACCAAACTTTGGTGGAGGCAGGTTACAATCCTAAAAACAAGGAGTTCCCAAGTAGTTTAACAGAATTACAAAAGGCAGATGCATTGTATTTTCAATGTAATGAAAGTATAGTATTGGCCAAAGCTCTGGTTCAAGAAGAATTCCAAAAACGTAAATATAAAAACCAATACCGAAACAAACTGGCCATGCAAACCATAAAGCCAGTTCTGAATTTAAATAAAAAGACATTGGCTTTTTCTAAGAAAATTCCAATTCGCAACAAACGAAAAATTAGCAATTATGCTAAGTTGAAGGAGAATATTGGTATTCAAAAACAACAATTGCAAAACCGTTCAGGTGCCCTGTTGCAGAGTGCCGATGATAGTTTGGAAGAATGGTTCTTAAATAAATCTAATTACAATAAACAACAATTGAAGGTTTTAGGAGACTCCATGTTGCTTTTTGGGAAACGCATTGAGCAGAACTTAATTTTGATGCAAGATACCTTGCTTCCTTCATTGAATAAGAGAATTAACGAGGTTTATGCCTACGAGAAAATTCTTATTGCCCTGAGTCAATTTTCAAATGTGCAGCGAATAAACCACCAAGACAATTTGGATGTTGGCCTAGATGCAGCGCAATATTTACGTCTTCTTACCAATGATTCTTTGCGTTCGGGAATGAACGAAAGAAATTTAAATATGCGCGAGTTTTATAGACTTGAGTCGGAAAACCGCGAATTAATTGGTATGATGAAACAATGCTTTCAAACAATGAAGCAAATTGTAGATGAAAATGCCGGCATTGGTATCAATAACCAGGGTATTTACCAAGCCCAATTAAATTACTTGTTGCATTATTTTGATCTCCTTTCAGAAAGTCATACACAAATCCAAATATACCTGGGAAATGAGATCAATTGGGCAAATCCAATGATTAAACTTACCAGAAAACATGCTAAAATGTTGGAGGCCGAACTGGTTTATGAAGAGGCGAGAAGAAAAATTAAACAGGCAATGTTTGTCAATAAGGCAAGCCTCTATAAAAAATTATTAGAGGAATTAAAAAGCAGCAACAGGAAAAGTAAGACAGTTTTAAAGACTCAAATTAAGCGTTTAAGTAAGCTTAAATAGCCTTTAGGTAGCATATTCTATACACTTTTAGGGTGCTTTGGGTGCAGGTGTTTATTTAATTTCATTTTCCCTTTTTAAAATACTTGGATATTTGTATACGTTGATACATTATGCCAAAAGGATTAAAAATATTTTTGATCACACTGCTGATCTTGTTTACCTTGTTAGGTAGCGTTTTTGTTTATGCCTACCAAAATATTGATGCATTAAAAAAATATGCATTAAAAGAAGTTAACCAATTGCTAAAAGCAGAACTTACTGCCCAAAGCATTGATGTTACGGTTATAAATACTTTTCCAAAGGTTAGCCTTGCCCTTAATGAGGTAAGTATCAATGATCCGCTTCACCCAGGCAAATACTTGCTCAAAGCACAACATTTGTTTCTTGGTTTTGATTTGTATGATGTAATAAACAGCAGGTACAATATCCAATTATTAGATTTAGACAGTGGTGCAGTTTTTCTTTTCACAGATAAAAATGGCCGAACCAACTTTGATCTTTTAAAAGAAACCGATTCTAATCCCAAAAAGAAAAAAGCATTTTCCTTTAATTTAAATAAATTGGAATTGAACCGTATGCAAGTGCAATGGTTAGACCTAAGTTCCGATTTTAGTTTCGATACCTATATAGAAGAATCAACCCTTTCTGGAAGTTTCAATGAGAAGAAATTTGTGATGGAGCTTGCCTTAAAAGGCAATTCAAAGGAAATGCAATCGGGAACTATGCATTTTTTTAAAGACAAGAAAATTGCCATAAAATCAAGTATTGCGGTCGACCAAGAGAAAAGTAAATTTCAATTACAAAACGCTGAGTTGGGCATTAATCAGTTGGTTTTGGCAATTAATGGTTTTATTGAAAATGGTAAAAATGAAACCAATTACCAGTTAAGTTTTAAAGGGAATAAAATAAGTATTCAAGATTTACTTTCAACCTTACCCTTTCAATTACCAAGCGCTATCAATGATTACCAAAGTAGTGGTAAAGTGTTTTTTGAAGGAACGTATATGGGCAAGCAAACTGCGCAAACCATGCCACAATTGAAATTAAATTTTGGAATTGAACAGGGAGCCCTTATTGAACCAGATTCTAAAATGAAATTAGAACAAATTCAATTGAATGGTAAATTTGACAATGGTGCAAATGGTGCATTAAAAGATGCCAACATTTCCATTTCTAATTTACAAGCTCAACTGGCAGGTTCAAGCATTAGCGGTAGTTTGCAAGTTCAAAACCTGCAAAGTCCTGTGCTAAGTATGTCGTTGAATGGGGATGCTAATTTAAAAACATTACATACCTTTTTTAAATTTTCTGATGTAAGCGAAATAGAAGGAAACTTGCAATTTACCTTGAATGTGAAAGGTGAAAAACAAGGCGAAAATTGGAATTGGGACAGCCCAATGAACAAAGGAATTTTTGTGCTTGATTTAGCTAAAATAAAAATCAATTACCTCACCAAACCTATTGAAAATTTAATGGTGAAGGCAGAATTAAACAACAACCAATTGTTGCTGAACCAAGCAGATTTTACCATTGCCCATTCTGATTTTCATTGCCAAGGTAAATTGCCAGGTTTTATGGATTTCTTGTTTCAGAAAAATGCCAGTTTGCAAGGGGAACTCCAAAATAAATCAAGCAATTTAGATGTAAACGATTTGCTAATTTATAATTCATCAGACCCAAGGGAGGCAGATGAAAAACCAATGGTTTACTTGTTAGACTTATCGGTTCGAGCCGACAAATTTATTTATGATGGCTTTAATGCCACCAATTTTATGGCTGATACCAAACTTAAAAACGACAATGTTTTATTCAATAATTTGAGCTTGCAAACCTGTGGAGGTAGTTTTAATGGCAATGCAGAATGGGTATACCAAAACAAAAGTTACTTGCTAAAAAGTACCAATACAGCAAAAGGAATAAACATCAATACCCTCTTTAGTCAATTCAATAATTTTGGTCAAAGTGAATTTACTACCAAGAATTTATTTGGTATCCTAAATGCCAATACAGATTTATTACTGGTTTGGGATGACCAATTTAATTTGGTACCAGAAAAAATCTTGGTGCTTACCGACATGACCATTAAAAATGGTGAATTGGTAAATTATGAGCCACTCAATGCCTTGTCAAAGTTTGTAGATGTGAATGACTTGAAAAACTTGAAGTTTTCGGAATTGAAAAATACCTTAACCATTAAGAACAAAGTACTGTATGTTCCTACCATGGATATTCATAACAATGCATTAAACCTTAATCTTACAGGAACCCATACCTTTGACAATGTTTTAGACTACAAAATCAAATTATCTCTTTCTGAATTGTTAAGTAAAAAACGCAAAACACAAAGCAATGAGTTTGGCGAAGAGGATGAGAAAACCAGGGGCATCAATTTGTTTCTTAGCATCAAAGGGCCAATCAATGATTTGAAATTTCAATTCGACCGCAAAGGAGCAAAGGCACAGTTAAAACAAGATGCCAAGCAAGAAAAAGAGGCAATTAAAGAAATTCTAAAACAAGAGTTTGGAATAAAAAAAGATAGTACCATTAAGAAAATTGAGAAGAAAAATGACAACAACGATGAATTGGAGTTTGAAGCAAATTAGGAATATTTGCTTGCTCTTGGGCCTTGGAATATTAGTGAGTTTTCATTCGGTAGCACAAAGTAAAGATAAGTTTGAATTTGGTGCCAGTGTATCATTGGGAATGGGCGGAGCTGTGCTTCCAACAGATGCTTACAAGCAATATGTAGATACCATGAAATGCAATGCAAATATGCATTATAACAAAGGCTTAAACCTATGGGTAGATCTTTTGGTTGCTAAAAAAACAGATTTGCAAATGGGTATTGGCTTTCAACAGGTAGGTTTTGCCCGAACCCAAACTAACTTAAAGTATATGAATTACACCTATCCAGGTATTGGTACGGGTAGGATAGAAGACCTTTCTAATAGCAATAAAGAAATTACGTATAATTATCGTTTTTCATATATTCAACTGCCCTTTATTTTAAATACCAATATTGGTAGGTCGGGTAATTTTAAATGGGTTTCGCAATTTTCTGTAGGTATCACACCGCAGATTTTGGTGAAGCACCAAATTGTTGCAGATTGTAATCCTGGTTATTCTATTGAAGGAAAAAGTCAGTTTAAGATTGATTCAACTGGATTTGATGCCCGTTTGTTAACTTTAAACATCCATGCTGGTTTCAATTTTGAATACCGTGCAGCTAAGAATAAGATTTATTTTATTCAACCTATGATTGGGTTTTATCCATTGTCTGTAAGTAAATCAAACAATGCAGCCTATCCTTTTTATGCCGGTTTAAATGTGGGCGTAATGCTCACCAGTTTTGAATAATGGAACTCAAACAATTCACTATCCGGGTTTATGGCTTGCTCACCAATCAGCAAAACGAAGTATTGTTGGTGCACGAAAAAATGCCACATTTACATTTTACCAAATTCCCTGGAGGTGGTTTAGAATTAGGTGAAGGTACCAGAGATTGTTTGGTTCGCGAGTTTATGGAAGAAACAGGCTTGAAGGTTGAAATTAAAGAACACCTCTATACCACCGATTTTTTTCAAGCAAGCAGCTTCCGCTCTGGAGACCAGCTGATAGCTATTTATTATCGGGTAGCGGCGCTTGAGCCTTTAGAGAATTTAAGTCTTGAGGAAAAACAAATAGAGATAAATGGCAAAATTGAAACCTTAAGGTTTTATTGGTCGCCATTAACTAATTTTGATTTGAACCAATTAACTTTCCCTATTGACAAAATTGTGGCACGAAAATTTCTAGCATCACTATAATAAAATTGAATACCATGAAAAAATTAATCTTAAGCCTAAGTATTCTGATGTTAATCGGACAGGCATGTAATAGCTCTAAAAACGGATTAACTGAAATTAAAACGCCTTTTAAAGGATCTTCTTATGAAAGCAATAGGCGCTTTTTTAGGGCAGTGGCCAGCGGTGAAAGTATCAATTTAGAAACTGCCAAAAGCAAGGCCATGTTAACTGCCAATCAACGAATGGCTTCATCGGTTCAAACCGAAATAAAGAATGTAAGTGAAAACTACCAGAACGAAAGAAATGCCGATGGCAATTTGGGCGATTTTGGTGAGCGTTTTCAGCAATTAACCCGTGAGGTAATGGCTACCACCTTAATTGGATCCCATGTTATTAATGAAAAAACATTTCAAAAAACCGATAAAACCTATATAGTTTGGGTTGCCATGGAATTGCGTAAACGTGAAATGTATAAGCAATTAAAACAATTGGCTAAAGAAAAAAACACCCTCAGCGATAAAGAGAAAAAGGCCATTGAAGAAATGTTGGATAAGAAAATTGAAGCCTTAGACGACAAAGATTAGTTGTGAATTTATTGTTAAGCCCTTGCTTGTAGTGCATCATTGCCTACCTTTACCTCACCTTTGAAAATCATAAAATGACAGATCTAATAAGTAAAGAGGATGTAAGTAAAGCTTTAAAACTTGAAAAAGTAAAGCTTAAAGTTTTAGCCCCAGCTATCATGAAGTTGTTAAAGCTTGATGGGATTAATGATGCTTATTCCAATGCAGGAAACAAATCAGGTGTAGATTTTGCCGACCATGTTTTAGAAGAATTTGGAATTAGCTACAACCTTAGTGAAGCTGATTTGGCTAATATTCCGAAAACAGAGCCTTTTATACTTATTTCTAATCACCCGTATGGAGGCATTGATGGCATTATATTAATGTCAATTATTTCTAAAATTCGCCCAGATTATAAAATGGTTGCCAATTATTTGCTTAAACAAATTCCGGCATTAGCAGATAGGTTTATTGCTGTAAATCCATTTGAAAACATTGGAGATAAGGGGATGAATATTATTGGGGTTAAACAAATTTTAGAACATCTTAAAACATCTCCTCTAGGAATTTTTCCTGCTGGTGAGGTTTCTTCTATGCGTTTAAATAACCTAAAAATTGCCGACAAGAAATGGGAGCCTGGTTTAGGAAAAATTATTGCCAAAGCAGGTGTAAAGGTTATTCCGGTTTATTTTTCAGGGCATAATAGTTTAGCTTTTAATTTAATGGGTTTGTTGCATCCTAATTTACGCACCATTAAACTGCCTTCTGAAATGTTTAACAAAACCAAGTCGAACATTAAACTTAGAATTGGTAAGCCCATTCCCTTTAAAGAGCTCGATTGCACAAACACAGATAAATTATTGGATTTTCTGCGTGCCAAAACTTATGCCCTTGGCGCCACTGAGGAAACCAACAAGAAAATTAAATTCAAACTTGATCTTCGCAAACTAAGTAAGCCCGAAGAAATAATTGAAGCTGTTGACCCAGATCAATTAGAACATGAAATTAGCCAATTGAACCCCGATGACCATTTATTTAATTATGATAATTTGGCTGTTTATATAAGTTCGTACAAAAACATTCCTTTGGTAATGCGTGAAATTTCAAGATTACGAGAAATTGTTTTTAGAAGCGTGGGGGAGGGAACTAATCATAGTTCAGATACCGATGAGTTTGATGTACATTATAAACACCTCTTTATTTGGGACAAGGAAGCAAAGAAAATTGCAGGTTCCTATCGTTTAGGGGAAGGGGATAAATTATTCAAAAAATTTGGCGTAAAAGGATTTTACCTCAGTCAGTTATTTAAAATGCGCAAAGAAATGCACCCTATGTTATTCCAATCTTTGGAATTGGGTCGATCCTTTGTAGCTTTAGAATACCAAAGAAAGCCAGCAAGTTTAATGTTGCTTTGGAAAGGCATACACACTTATTTAAAAGCCAATCAAGACCGCTTTTTATATATGGTTGGTCCCGTAAGCATCAGCAATAGTTTCTCCAATTTGTCAAAAGATTTGTTGGTAGCTTATATACGCCACAACCATTGGGATAATAAAATTGCTAAATGGATCGAACCTAAAAAACGTTTTCATTACAAATCAAAAACAGAAGGTAAAAACCTTCTGCTTCAAAAACATTCGGAAGACATTAAATTACTTGATAATTTTATTGGTGAAATTGAAGGAAACCAGAAATTAAAAGTACCTATTTTGGTGAAGAAATACCTCAAGTTAAATGGAAAGATAGTTTCCTTTAACGTAGATCCTCATTTCAATGATTCTTTGGATGGATTTTTAATTGTAGAAGTGAAAGGCATTCCCGACGAAGCCTTTGAAATGGTATCACGATAGGAGGAATTGCATTTGGCCTCTGGCTTCTATCCTCTAGCCACTAGCATTTTTTCTGGCAAAATGAGAACGAAGTTATCATTTTGCCAGAAGCCAGAAGCTACATCTCTCTATTTCCTACCCACACAAAACGTTTATTTACAAATTCTGCATTGGCAAAACTTGCGTTTCCAGCAGGGTTTCCACCGGTAAGATGAAAATCGCTGAAAGCTGCGTGTGAGTTAATAAATCCAGCACCCGTAAAGTTAAAACTAACAGGTACATAAGCGTTGTTCATGGTAAGGGCAATTTGTGCTTTAGTACTAGGATCGGTTGTATAAGCGCCACAAGTTAATGCACCTTTTTGCAATGCCAATGCTTCTGCGAGGGCCAATGAATCTGCAACGCCATCGGTCTTAATTATAAAAACAATAGGGCCGAAACACTCTTCATTGAATATTTTTCCTTGCGTTTTATCCAATTCAATTATTACAGGAGTGGCAATGCGTGCATCTTTGAATTCTTCATTTACAATGCTTTTTGATTCAAGGATAACTTTGCCGCCCCAATTTTTGGCATCAGCAATTCTTTGGTAAGTTAATTCGGTTTGGATAGCGCCCAAGGTGCCAGGTCCTGCTTTAGGATTATCTACCAAGCCAGATATGGCTGCTGCAATTCCTGCTACCACTTCTTCGTAGGCAACAATACCCTCTGCAGTTTGAACACCGTGTTTACTAATGAAAATATTCTGAGGTGCGGTACACATCTGACCGCTGTATAAACTCGCGCTAAATGCAATATTACCAAGTACGGCTTTTAAATCGTTTACAGAATCTAAGATAATTGAGTTTACTCCAGCTTTTTCTGTGAAAGTAGTTTTAGGCAATTGCTCTATATAGTTTCCAAACTGGCTACCACCCGTAAAATCAACCATTTTAACGAAAGGGTTTTCGGCAAGTACTTTTGTGTTTGGATTTTCGAGGGTGTCAACCGCCAATTGAATAACTTGAGTTGGCAAACCATTTTCTACCATTATTTTCTGCATTTCCTCAATAACAATAGCAATAGGAAGTATTGCCTTCGGATGAGGTTTAACAATACATGCATTTCCAGTTATTAATGAGGCAAACAAACCCGGTACAGTATTCCAAACAGGAAAGGTTGAGCAACCAATTACCAAAGAAACCCCTTTAGGAATTGGTTTCCAGGTTTTGTTCATTTTTAAATCAAACTTACCAAAGTTTTTAACCCATTCAACATTTTCAGGAATAGCGCTTAATTCTTTATATCCCATTGCAACTGCTTCTAGGGCGCGGTCGTTTGCGTGCGGACCACTTGCTTGGAAGCTCATCATATAGGCTTGGCCAGTGGTATGCATGGTGGCATAGGCAATATCAAAGAACCTGTTTTTAATTCTGTCTAATGCTTCTATTAAGATACCTGCTCTTTGTTGAATGCTGGTATTTGCCCAAGCATGTTGTCCAACAATAGCGTGCTTAATAATGGTTTCATTTGAAAAGCTAGGGTATTTTACGCCAATACCAACTTGCAAGAAAGGAGAAACTTCTTCGCCAAGCCATCCATTGGTTTCGGTTTGATCCAACGCCACATAGTTATTATTCATGATGCTGCTAATCCAATTTTTTGCATTGGCATCTGCATCCTCTGCGTATGCTTTAGGGTTTTCTGGATAAGGGGTGTAGTAGTTTCTGGTGCTTAAAGCTTGCATTGCCGCTAATAAAGTGGCTTCGTGTTTTTGGTATAAGTTCATGGTGTTATTCATTCCTATATATAAGGAAGGCAAAGTTATTTGAAAAATTGAAAAGAAAAACGGGAAAAGAAAGGAATGAAAAAGCCGATAAACAGAAAACCCAAAATATTTTTTTTGCCTGTTTAGTCCCAATAAAGTAAAGAAATCCAATAGAATCAGGCATTGTAAAATATTTTTCCTACTCAAATACAGGTTATTGTGAAGATAGTGTTAAGATATATTTGCGCAAATCGCAAAAGGGTCTACATTTGCAGCCCCTTAAAGAGAGAGAGAAAGTGGCAGAGAAGAGGGAGGTAAAAAAATATTTTAAAAAATATTTGCATTAGAAATAAAAGCGCTTACCTTTGCATCCCCTTACGGAGCGAGAGAAAGAGAAGAGGAAGGGAAAAAGAGAGATTCTACACCAGTAATGGTGAAAACAAAATAGAATAAAGTTCTTTGAAGAAATGGAATAGCAAGCACTACAGATGCGAATTTGTAGGTTAAAAAATCTTTGAGAGAAAAATCAGAATTTAAACATCTTTTACTATGAAGAGTTTGATCCTGGCTCAGGATTAACGCTAGCGGCAGGCATAATACATGCAAGTTGAACGGGATAAGTTTAGCAATAGACTTTGAGAGTGGCGCACGGGTGCGTAACACGTATGCAACCTGCCCTTGACTGGAGAATAGCCTCTCGAAAGAGAGATTAATGTTCCATAACATCCCGCAAGGACATCCTTGTGGGATCAAAGCTCCGGCGGTCAAGGATGGGCATGCGGTTGATTAGCTAGTTGGTGAGGTAACGGCTCACCAAGGCGACGATCAATAGGGGGTCTGAGAGGATGTCCCCCCACACTGGTACTGAGACACGGACCAGACTCCTACGGGAGGCAGCAGTAGGGAATATTGGACAATGGGGGCAACCCTGATCCAGCCATGCCGCGTGC
>CANFSD010000021.1 GCA_947449515.1 Bacteroidota bacterium | reverse complement strand
TTTGTGCTTGTATTTCATAAAAATTATACGTTAATGCCAATCAAACTCATTGAATGTCCGCGTGATGCTATGCAAGGCTTACATCAGTTTATTCCTACAGATATAAAAGTAAACTACCTTAACCAATTGCTTCAGGTAGGTTTTGATACATTGGATTTTGGTAGCTTTGTTTCTCCTAAAGCAATCCCGCAACTTCAAGATACAACAGAGGTTTTGGCGCGTTTAGACTTGGCTTCGGTTCGAACCAAACTCTTAGCAATTGTGGCAAATACAAGAGGTGCGGAAGCCGCTTGTTTGCATCCAGAAATTACTTATTTGGGCTTTCCTTTTTCTGTTTCTGAAACCTTCCAACAAAGAAATACCAATAGTTCTATTGTAGAATCTTTAAAAACGGTTGCCGCAATTCAAGATTTATGTCTTAAAAACGGGAAAAAGTTGGTTATTTATATCAGTATGGGATTTGGAAACCCGTATGGCGATGTTTGGAACGCAGCAATTGTTGCACAATGGGTAGAAAAAATTGTTGCCATGGGTGTTCAAATAATATCCTTAAGCGATACCATTGGAATAGCCAAACCTGCTGATATTTCAGCTATTTTCACTGCCTTGATCAAAGAATTACCTCAAGTAGAATTTGGTGCACATTTGCATACCACCCCTACAACTTGGGAAGAGAAAATAGCTGCAGCATACCAAAGTGGTTGTATGCGTTATGATGGCGCCATTAAAGGATTTGGGGGCTGCCCAATGGCCACAGATGCCTTAACAGGTAATATGGCTACCGAAAATATTGTTTCGTTTTTTGATCAAAAGGAAATTGCACTTAACCTAGATAGGCAAGCATTTGCCCTTAGTTTGGATCAGGCAAATTTTGTTTTTTCTCAATCCTAATACTTTCTAAATAGTGTTCAAAAACATAGGATTCATAATCTATAAAATTGTTCACTTTAACGGTAATATTTTTTACCTCACCTGCTTCAATGGTAAAAGGCAATACCTCAATGCCGCAGGTAATATCGGTGTAAGTACACAAGAACTTATTGTTACCTAAATAGTCAAGGTGGCCAATATTATTAGGGTGGTGCGAGAAATACATATTGAGTTTTCCTTTCTCCAATTTAATGCGCATTACGCCGTATAAACTGTTTTGGTATACACCTTCAAATTTTTGCAAGGCAATTTCTGGCTTTAATTTTTTACTGGCAATTTGCATTAAACTGTCCAAGTTTTTTGCCTCTTCTTGTCGGCCCGGAAGTGTTCTGTTATAGTAGAATTCAGAAATATTTCTGTAGGGTACATTTAAATACGCTTCAATAATTTGCTTTGCGCAGGCTTCATACAAACTGTTGGCATCTGAGTTGGTATAAACTATTACGCCTAAATTTGATTCAGGAATAAATTCTGTTTTGGTTACAAATCCATTGGCACCTCCACTGTGTTCCCAAATGCGTTTGCCTTGGTAATCATAGCTGTTCCAGCCTAAGCCATAGTTTGCAAAATGCTTGCTTGGAAACATTTTTGAATTAAAATCATTGCTAACCATTTGCGATTTTCTGGTTTCTAATAATGCTTGATAAGGCACTACTTGAACCCCATTAAATTTTCCGCCATCCAATTGCATCAATAACCATTTGCTCATATCTGCCACACAAGAATTAATACTGGCAGAAGGTCCCATGTTTTCAATATTGGTTAAAGGCATTGAAACCAGCTTACCTTTATACAAGGTATAAGGTGTACATGCATTTTTATCGTTCTTCATGTCCAAATAACTGGTGTTGGTATGCGTCATTCCCAATGGGTCAAAAAAAGTATTTTTAATGTAGGTGTCCCATGAAAGTCCTGTTACTATTGGAATTATTTCACCTGCGGTAATATAGCCTGCATTGCAATATCCATACTTGTACCTAAATGGATAAATGGGTTTGGTTCGGCCCATCCCTATAATAATTTCTTTTCTGCTGAGGGTGCTTCCCCAATTTAAAAAATCGCCTTGGAATGTACCATGACCAATTCTATGGGTGAGCAAATCTCTTACGGTACATAATTCTGTTGAGGTAGCTTCGTGCAATTTAAACCAAGGCATGTACTTGGTAACTTTTTCATCTAATGATAATTTCTTTTCATAGTCTAAAAGGGCTATGGCAGTGCCTGTGAAGGCTTTACTATTAGAGGCAATTTGAAATAAAGTATAGGCATCTACCGGCGTTTTACTTTCTATATTTGCGTAACCATATCCTTTACAAACAACCACTTTTCCATCTTTAACAATGGCAATGGCCATGCCGGGAACTTGCCAACGTTGCATTTCTCTTTGCACATAAATATCTAGTGAATCTGCAATAAAGTTATTCTGAGAATAACTCATTTGAATGCTGCAAAGGCTAATAAATAATAGACTTGCGAGTAATTTATTCAATTTTGTTTTCATGGGTAATAGCGTTTGGTTCGAACCGAAATATTTTATAGTTAATTTTTTTGCAGCAAGAATTCTTTGCTTAATGGGCCAACATTAAACAACAAATCTATGATGGATAAATTGGCTTGAAAAGGAAATTTTTCCGCAAAAACTTGGTCGTATTTTTTTTCAAAAACCAATTCTTTACTGGCTGCAATTCCTTTTGCATGAAAGTAATTTCTAAAGTCTAGGTGCTCGTTACACAGGGGTTCAAAGCTTTCCGTAAATTGAAATTTCAATTCAATTTTAAGCATGGCAATCAAAGTTTGAATGAGTGCCAAGTTAAATTCAAACAGGTTGTCAAAGCTTTGTTTTAAGAATATATTTTCTAATTTATCTCTGTAATAAAGAAAGAAAGCCGACTTCCCATAAGCGGCGCAAATGGCCTGCCAATGCTTCTTTTGCCAAGCTTCTTGTTCTTGTGTTTTTATTTCAGAAATAAGTTGTTTAGCGCTTAAGTGTAAAACAGGAATGCTTAAATCTAAAGGGCCATTGGCACTTAATATTTTGCAGCGGTTGCGGTAACTTTGTTTAATGTAATTTTCTTTGGTTTCAATAAACACTTCCTTCGCCTGCAAGGCCTGCTGAAACCATGCTATATTTGGCAAATAGGCTATGCTCATCAGTTTCGACGATTTTGCCATTATGCTTCTAGAATATGGAAATGATGAATGCCCGGTTCATATTTTCTTCCCGCCAATTCTTTGATTTGTTCGTAATGTTCTGGATTTTTTACAAAATCAATATTAGAACAATCTATGAGTAAAATTCTTTGATCTGTGCTGGTGTGCAGGTAATTAAAATAATTCTTCTGAAGGTTCTCCAGGTATTGATCTTGAATATGCTGTTCATAGGAACGGCCTCTGTTTGAGATATTCCATTGCAGCCTTTCAATAGGGGCGTGGAGGTAAATCAATAAATCAGGTTTTGGCAATTGTTGCAAAATAATATTGAACATTTTGGCATACAATTCATATTCATCCTCGTCTAAATTTACTTTTGAGAACAGCAAACATTTGGTGAAAATATAATCGCTAATTACCAGCTCATTGAATAAATCTTGCTCGGGTAATTGTCTTTTTAATTGGTTGAAACGCGCAGCTAAAAAGCTCATTTCTAGAGGAAAAGCGTACCTTCTGGCGTCTTCATAAAATTTAGGAAGAAAAGAATTGTCTTCAAATTCTTCCATAATCAAGCGCGCTTTCCAATCTGCAGCCAGCATGGTTGCCAGGGTAGATTTACCCGCACCAATATTGCCTTCAATGGCTATAAAAGAATAATTGTTTTGCTTGCTCAAGATCTCAAAAATGGGCGTTTAAATACTTAATTTCCACCCATTTTTTCCACCATCAAGGGGTCGGGGCAAATTTCCAAGAGTTTTTCCATACTCAATTGAAGGAGGGGGTGTACCATTTGGGGTGCCATTTCTACCAGTGGAATAAGGGTAAACCTCCGGTCTTGTATGTATGGGTGAGGAATAATTAATTGTGCTTCTTTTAAAATTATATTGTCGTAAAAAAGGATGTCCAAATCAATAATTCTCGGCTCCCATTTTTCAATTCTTTGCCTGCCCATTTGGGTTTCAATCCCTAATAGTTTCTCTAAGGTTTCGTTGGGCGCTAAGTTGGTTCGAACCGAAATAACCTGGTTTAAAAAAGCTGCTTGTTGGGTATTACCCCATGCCGCAGTTTGGTAAAAAGAGGATTTATTTTCTATTGAGCCAATTTGATTTTCTATTGCCAAGCAAGCATTATCAAGCTGTTGGGCCAAATTGCCTTGGTTCGAACCCAATAATATGTATACTAAATGTGGCATACGGCAATAATAAGTTAAAAACGAATTGGGTAACTCATTTTATTTTCAGAAAATGTTTCCTTTTTTTTGAAGTCATATGATTTTGAAAAAAACTACCCTTATAGCCTTAGGTCTATTTTTAACTTTTTCTGCTTGTCAGCCCGATCCAACCAATGATCCAACACCTGCTAGTGGTGCAATAGATTTTGTTGGTACTTGGAACCGCGACAGTGTAATTGTAAATGATATTTATGAAAACGGATTGAAAATTCGTTTAGAAACATGGCCTAATTTGGGCGTTTACCATTTTAATTCAGACAACCAAACAGGTGTTATGACCCACTCTGGTTCAGATTTCGCCATTACTTGGAAATACACCAGCAGTGCTAATTCAATTGTAATTTCTGAGATTGATTGGATTAACCAAGCTTACCAAATACAACAAATTTCTAGCACAAAATTAATCTTAACAGGTTATTTAGATACTGGTAGTGGTAATAAAAACGAAAGAATTTTATACCTAACCAAAAAGTAATTTTGGATTAATTTTCATGGGCTTCGCGCATCATGCTTTCTGCCAATTCTTTGCCTAAATAGGAATCTATAATGGCGTGTACTCCATATAATACAGGTGTGAGCAGCAATGCTACTACCAATTTATATACATAGTTTACGGCACAAATTCCTAAAACCAATTTGATATCCCAGCCAGCTCCAATATAGAAGGCTATAAACAAAACCACAAAGCTATCTATGAGCTGCGAAACCAAGGTAGATCCGGTAGAGCGTAACCAAAGGTTTTTGTTTCCGGTTTTCTTTTTTACATAATGGAAAACCCAAACGTCTACAAATTGCCCAATTAAAAAGGCAAATAAAGACCCAATAATTATCCATAAACCCTGCCCAAATATGGCTTGGTAGGCATCTTGCATATTGATGCTTCCAGTGGCTGTTTGTTTGGTGATCCAAAAATCTGCGGCTGGTAAATGAATGCCCATGAAAATGGCAAGGAAAGCATAAGAAATTAAGAGCGCCGCTATATAAGAAAACAACTTTACGCCACCTCTTCCAAAATACTCATTGATAATATCGGTCATAATAAAAACTACTGGCCAAAGAATAACCCCAACCGTCATGTTAAAACTGAGGGAATTGCCCAAGATATCCCAATTAACAGGTTGCATGCCCAATGCAGATTCTAGGGAGAAAATTTTTACACCTAAAAATTCTGCAATAATTGCATTGGCAATAAAGAAGCTCCCCAAAACCAAAAACAAGATGGTTCTTTTATTTTCTTTCATAAACTTTAAACAAGTAAAGGGCAAAGTAGTTTTTTGAGGCGCATCTTCCAAGTCATTATTTAATTTAGTGCATTGCTTATTTTACATTTCCTTATATTAATCATATAACAAGTTTCAAAAGGCTTTCTTATCTTTGAGTTATGAATGAGCAAAATATCCCAATGGCCGAATTAATTGTAGATGGCATGTCGTGCAGCAACTGCGCAATGGGAGTGCGTAAGCGCTTAGAAAAACAAGGAATGGAACAAGTAGATGTAAATTTTGCTACGGGTGAAGTTCGTTTTGAAAATGTTTTGGGAACCGATATTCATTTGCTAACGGAGAGTATTGAAGATTTAGGTTATACCGTTCGAAAAATAAATAACGACGGTACCGAAAAAAAAAAATCTTAGCCAGTCTTGAATCTAAACTAAGCTTTAGCTTAATTTTTGCCATTCCATTGGCATTGCACATGTTTTTGCCATGGGCACCTTTGCATAATCCCATCGTGCAATTGGCCTTATCTATCCCCGTTTATTCATTAGGTTTATGGTTTTTTGGCAAATCTGCCTACCATAGTTTACGCGCAGGTGTTCCTAATATGGATGTATTAATTTTTATGGGAGCCGCCGCCTCTTTCTTCTACAGTTTGTTTGGCACATTTTATTATTACAACAGTCCAGAAATGCACAATTACCTGTTTTTTGAAACAGGTGCCAGCATTATTTCTTTGGTTTTGTTTGGCAATTTATTAGAAAAACGTGCGGTTAAAAAAACCACCAATGCCATTCAAAGTCTCAGTAATTTACAAGTAAAAACCGCTAAATTATTGGTGGAGGTAGCAGGTGTTTGGGAAGTAAAAGAAGTGGAGGTAGCGCAATTAAAAATTGGGAACAGGCTTCAAATAAATATTGGAGATATTGTTCCAATTGATGCCATTGTTTTAAACGGTGATGCCGAATGCGATGAACAATTAATGAGTGGAGAAACCATGCCTGTTCACAAGAAAATAGGGGATAAGGTAATTGGAGGCACGCATTTGCTCAATGGGAATATACAAGTAGAAGTTAGCACTTCACTCAAAGAAAGTACCCTTTCGCAAATAATTGAAATGGTAAAAAAAGCTCAAGGAAGTAAGCCAACCATTCAAAAATTAGGAGATCAAGTTAGTGCGGTATTTGTGCCGGTAGTTATTTTAATTTCACTCATTACATTTATTGTCAGTTATTTTTGGCTCGATTTAGGTTCGGCCCAAAGTATGCTCCGTGCAGTGGCGGTTCTGGTTATTTCTTGTCCTTGCGCAATGGGTTTAGCAACCCCAACTGCTATAATGGTAGGCATAGGCAAAGCTGCTAAAAGAGGCATTTTAATTAAGGGTGGTGAGGTTTTAGAAAACTTTGCCAAAAGCAAAAAAATCATTTTCGACAAAACCGGAACGCTCAGCACAGGGCAATTTATTTTCACAGATTTTTGGTTCGAACCGAGCCAAGAGAAAGAAGTGAAAGAAATGATTTATGAAATGGAAGTGCATTCATCGCACCCAATTGCAAAAGCTTTGGTGGCTAATTACCCAAATTGGAAAGGAACACAAAGCTATTTTACCCAAATTGAGGAAGTAAAAGGTGCAGGTATGCATGCGCAAGATGCCAATGGCACGGTTTATAAAATTGCCTCAGCCAAGCATTTAGAATTGTTGGATGATAGCTTTGATTTATACTTTGTAAAAGGTGTTATAATTATTGCAAAATGGAATATGTCTGATGAAATGAAAGCGGGTGCCAATGAGCTCATGAGCTATTTTAAAAAGCATCATGTAGAAACGGTTTTATTAAGTGGAGATAGAAAAAAGAAAGTATTACAGGTAAGCAGTTTATTAGGTATTTCGGAAGGAAAGTTTGAGCAAAATCCTGCCCAAAAACTGGCTTATATAGAACAACAATCTTTGGTAGAACCATTGGTAATGGTGGGCGATGGCGTAAATGATGCACCTGCTTTAAGCAAAGTTTCTGTTGGGGTATCATTTGCCAAAGGCAGCGATATTGCTATTAAAGCAGCCAATTTAGTGCTCATGCGCAACGATTTAATGGCCTTGCAAGAAGCACATTTGATAAGTAAACTTACCTATAAAACCATTAAGCAAAACCTCTTTTGGGCTTTTTTATACAATGTGGTTTGCATTCCTCTGGCAGCTGCTGGTTATATGCATCCCATGATGGGTGCGCTTTCTATGGCCTTTAGTGATGTAATAGTCATTGGAAATTCTTTGTTGCTAAACATTAAAAAAATAAAAGCGGATTAACTTTTCAGTTAACCCGCTTTTGAATGGGATAGGAAAATAGATTATTCCTTTACAAATTTAGCTTGGTAGTTTCTACCTTCATTTTCGCCTTTAACAAAATAAACGCCTGGGGCTAGGCTGCTTATATCGAATTTTATTTCGCCAGTGTTGGGAGCGTATAAAGGTTCTAACTTGTAAGCCTGGCCAAAGATATTGAAAATTTGATAGCGAGCACTACTTGAGTAGTTTTTTACAACAACATTTAATTGGTTGTTAGCAGGATTTGGATAGGTTTTTAAACCTGCCATTTGAACAAATTCTTCCAAAGCATTTGGCATAACAACTTTAAAATCAATGATGCTTGAATCCAATTGGTCGAGTTGATTTGGTAAACCTACAATTCTAAAAAACGTGCGAACTTTTACATAAATGGCATAGCTACCTATATTTGCAGCGGTAGGACTGCCATATAATCTTGCACAGCCTCTTGTTCCACCTGCCCAAGTTTTACTGGCTTTGTCACATTCGTATAAAAAGCCTGCTGGTAAGCCATTCATGCCTACTATAGAAGCAGAATCAATAACAGCGTTGTATACATTGCCATTATAATTAATAACAGTATCTCTTGGTATAAAGATAGTAGCCACTTGAGAATAGGGCGTACCTACAATGGCATCTGCAATTTTATCTGGTTTAATACCTGGTTTGGTTAAGGTAATATCTGGAATACAAGGTTGTGCAAATCCATTTAAGGTAAATGTTGCTAGAACTAATAAGTAGTATATTTTTTTCATAAGGTTTTGGTTTATAAATCAGAAGGGTAATTCAAAGATAAATTAAAATCATCCATTTTCATCTTCCAGTGAATTCTTGACAATTACATGATAGAGGTAAATGAAAATGAAAACCAGCCCGAGGCCAAATAAACTTAAGGCTGGCAGCTTGCCAGAGATGTTGTAAAACTCTGTAAACATCCAACATGAATTGGCGCTGATCCAACATAAAACTGCTACATTTACCAAAAAGGGAAGTGCTTGTTTTCTGGTTTTATAACAAATGTATATGGCCATTGCCATGGCAGGAAAGAAGGCAATGGTGCCAGCCAATTTCCATTGCATAAGCCAACAACTGTCTTTTATTAGCCACAATAAAATATGGAAATTCTCAAAATGTCGGATTTTAGAAAGCGGATTCATCTTAGGCAAATTAATGTTTATTATACGCTAAAAACAAGGCGGAACAATAGACAACGCCTCTTCTTTTGTGCTTGTCCAATGAATGCTTAAACCAGATTTTTCCATTTTTCTAAAATAGGTCATTTGTCGTTTGGCAAATTGTTGAATGGCTATGCCAAGGTGTTCAATAAGGTAATCTTTGCTTATTTTTCCTTGTAAATATTCGCTCACAAATTTGTATTCTAAGCCAAAGAATTGGAGCCTTTCATGGGTAATGCCTTCTGCTAAAAGTTGTTCAACTTCTTCAATTAAGCCCTCCTGTATTCTTTCTTTTAAACGCTGTAAAATATTATTACGCCTAACTTCAATTTCTGGACTTAAGCCTATAATAAATGGATTGATTT
Source organism: Bacteroidota bacterium (assembly GCA_947449515.1). Classification (GTDB taxonomy): domain Bacteria; phylum Bacteroidota; class Bacteroidia; order UKL13-3; family UKL13-3; genus B1. The sequence continues at coordinate 5,085 of CANFSD010000021.1, read as the reverse complement.
CTTTTGGTGTTAATAATTTGAACTGGGGGTTTTGCGTTAGAAATTGCAAAATTTCAATGGCACGAATGGTTCTTTTCCTGGTGCTGGTATCTGCCAATAATTTAAAGGGATGGGCTGCTTGTTTTGAAAACAATTCTTGAATTTCAAAATCACTCATAGCTTCCAATTGTATCCTTAATGCGGGCAGATTTGGAACACTGGTATAGGTAAAATCGCGGATAACTGCTTCAAGGTAAAGGCCACTTCCGCCGCATAATACGGGTAATTTACGCCTATTTTGCACATCGGTAAATACTGTTTTAAAAGCGGCTTGAAATTGGTGAATAGCAAAGGCATTTTGTGGTTCAATTAAATCAATTAAATGATAAGCAATGGATGCGTTTACATCTTGGAATTCTTTTAAATCTTTACCGGTGCCAATATCCATTTTTTTATAAACCATTCGCGAGTCAATACTCAACAATTCGCCATTGTATTGTTTGCATATTTGAACGGCTAAATTTGTTTTGCCGCTGGCGGTTGGCCCCAATATGCAAATAGAATCGTATGTTTTATTTGTGTTCAATATGTGCGTAAATCTAATAAGAGTTTTTTGCTACCCAACTGAGGAACCTTCAGCAATGCTTGGTTCGAAGCTAAATTATTTTCTTTACTTCTTAGGTGTGTGCCTGGATCAACATAGCTTTCAATTTCCAACACTTGCCCATTTTCTTTAAAGCCAAAATCTATAAATGCTTTTCCATTTCCCCAGTTTAAATCAATATAGGTCATGAGGTGTTGCACGTTTTTTTCTTTAATAAAATGTTTCAATAATTTGTTCAATCCTCCTGTTACAGTAGTGCCAAGTTTATTAGAAAAGCGAATAAGTTCGTAGGAGCGGTAATAAATCTGACCATCCGTCATGGTTCTAGCCTTGCTAAAGCTAATTGCGGCAACCAATTCATTTTTATACAATAAACCATATTTGTAACCAGCAGTAGTGCTTCCATGCAAATGGTTTTCGTTAAAAAAAATATCCGCTGTATTTTTATCGAGTTTAATTATTGTGCAAGCACGGCCAGCAATGGTTTGGTTCGAACCGAAAATACTCTTGATTTTATTTTTATAAATAGATTTTTTTTGATGCCATAGGTCTTCAAATATGTGTAAGGTTTTTGCAGCACTATTTTCTGGAAATGCTTGTGGGGTATTATAATGGGAATAGGGGTAAAGGTATAGTATCCATTGGCTTCCCATTATCTTATTCGCTTCTATTTTGATGGAATTTTCTTTATGAGAAACATCAAAACAAGATTGCACAAAGGCAAATACTTCATTAGCAAAGGGTGTATACACCCTACGAAGAAAGAAAAAAAAAGATAGAAACATAAATTTTATCTACCTTCGAATTTGTCAACCTCAAAATCTACCCATTTTTGAAAAAAGTATTTTCTCTAATAGCATTTTTGTTATTGTTAGCAGTTTCCTTACAAACTGTAAATGCGGCCATTCCCCGTTTAGAATTATCTAAAAACGAAAATATTTCATTAAACCAGCCGGCATGGAAAATGTATTTTGGACATACCTATGCAGAATTACTTGCCAATCCTTCTTTAAAGGGTTATGATGAGCTTGTGCCGCAAACATGGACATTTAATGGCCATCCCCCAAAAGGCTATGGTACCTATGTTTACAGGTTCACCCATGATTTACCATTAACAGAATTAGTTACACTTAATATACACAGCATTGGAACTGCTTACGACTTATTTATTAATGGAAAAAAACTGACTTCGGTTGGGCGGTTTGGAATAACAGAAGCGCAAGCGTTGCCAGATTATAAACCCTGTTTGGTTTCCTTTGAGATAGAAAAAGATACGGTTGAAATTGTTTTGCAGGTATCTAATTACCATTACAGAGAAGGAGGAATTTATTTTGCGCCCACTATTGGAAAACACAATGAATTAGAAGCTTCGTATTTTAAAACCTTGTTTCTATCCTCGTTTTTGTTTGGAGCCCTTATTGTAATGTTTATTTATTTTTTCGCTTTTTATTATATAAAAGGTGATCAAATTTCTTCGCTTATGTTTGCCTTGCTTTGTTTATCGGCAGCCATCCGTATAGCAGTTACCAGTGATATTTTGGTTCGTCAAATAGACCTTCCCATTTCTTGGGAGGTATTGGTGAAATTAGAATTTTCATCTATTGTCTTAATGTTGTTGTTTGGTTACCTCTACTTAAAAAGTTTCTTTCCCAATAAAACCAACAAAAAATTTACCCATATTTTTATTTATGTGCAATCGGCAATTGCCTTGTTTTTTGCACTAACTCCAATAGTTTATTCGTCAGAAATTATTAATTATTTTCTGTTTTATTGTGTTTGTGTATTGATTTATATTTTATACACAGCCATAAGAATATTTTTTCAGAAAAAGCCTTTTGCTACTTGGGTTGGCGGAACCTATTTAATGTTGTTTTGTGCCTCTATTAATGATGTTTTATATAGTTTAATGTACATTGATACCATGTATGTTTTGCCTATTGGTGTTTTTGTCTTTTCAATCATACAGTCCATTACCCTTACACGCTTGTTTTCGCATACTTTTATGGAGGTTGAAAATTTATCAGCAGAATTGGTTTATACCAATAAGCACCAGCAAGAAATTATTTCTGATAGAACATCTATGTTAAATGCCCAGGCAGAGGAATTGTTGCGCAGTAATCAAATTAAAGACAAGGTTTTCTCTATTATAGCTCATGATTTGCGTACCCCAATAAAGTCTCTTGGAACCGTATTGCATTGGGTGGCAGAAGATGAACTTTCATTTGATGATACCAAAAAATCATTGGCAAGTATCAGTAAAAATGTAGACAACCTAAACCTAACTTTAGAGAATTTATTGAACTGGTCATTGAGTCAATTAAATGGGGTAAAAGCCGAACCAGAATTAATAGATATTCGCATTCCTGTGCAAGAAATTACTGAATTGTACAAGGTTCAAATTGCAGAAAAAAACATCACCTTTAATTCTTATATTCAAAGTAGAATAGCGGTTTTTATAGACAAACACCATTTGAATTTATTGCTTAGAAATATTATTAGCAATGCCATTAAGTTTACTCCAAACGGAGGGAAAATTGAAGTGGCCGCAATCAATTACGAAGAGGATTTTACGCTTGTATCGGTAAAAGACAGTGGGGTAGGTATGAACGAATCAGCTATGCGAAAGGTGTTCTCAGACACAGAACATATAACCACTTATGGCACCAATAATGAAAAGGGAACTGGCTTGGGGCTTTTACTTTGCAAAGAATACGTAGAGAATAGTAAAGGTAAAATATGGATTGAAAGCGAAGAAGGTAAAGGAACCATTTTGTTCTTTACCCTTCCCAATTACCCATTGTAAGTTAGTTGACCACCAATTGAACCGTATTTCGGGTTTTTTGTTCAATCAGTAATTTTCTTTCTTTAATAAACTGGCTAAAACCATTTTCGCTGTAGTTGGATATGGTAAGCAACTCAACACCTTCATTGATTTTGATGGTATAATCATTTTCCAATGTTTGAATCAATTGTGCAATTTTCTTAGCATCATTGTCAATGCAGACGCTAAAGCTAATGGCCGAATTTTGCATCAAGTTAATCTTCACTTTGTGTCCTGCAAAGGCATCAAAAATTTTACTTAAATTGTCCTCTACAATAAATGAAAAATCTTTACTGCTAATAGAAATTAGCAATTGATTTCCTTTTGAAATGATGGTTGGTAAATGTACTTCTTCCTCTTTGCGCACACCCACTTTTGTGCCATTTGCACCTGGGTCAATAAAGGATTTTACAAACAGCGGAATATGTTTGCTCTGCAAAGGTTGTATGGTTTTTGGATGAATAACTGTTGCGCCATAATAAGCCATTTCAATAGCCTTTGGGTAACTTATTGCATCAATTTTTATGGCATCTGGAAACTTTTTCGGATCGGCATTCATAACTCCTGCTACATCTTTCCAAATAGTTACATTTTCGGCATCTAAACCATACGCAAAAATGGCAGCAGAATAATCAGAACCTTCTCTTCCTAAAGTTACTGTAAAATTATCTTTGTTTTTGCCAATGAATCCTTGCGTAACCACCATTTGTTTCTTCACAATTGGCTTCAATTTGTTAGAAATTAAATTGCTGGTAATTTCCCAATCAACTTTGCCTTCGCGGTAGGTATTATCGGTGCAAATAAAATTTTGAGCATCCATCCACCTGTTTTTTATACCGGCTTCATTCAAATAGGTACTTAAAATTCTTGAAGAAAATATTTCACCATAACTCACAATTTGGTCGTAAACTTTATCAAAATTGCTGTCTGGTGTGGTTTCTAAATCACATTCCAATTCAATAAAGAGGTTTTCAATATCGTCGTAGGTATGGGCCGAACCAACACTGAGTAGGTCTTTTATAATTTCATCGTGAAAACTTTTGACAACTTTATAAAGCTCGTTTTTGGTATCCAATTTCTCAAAATAAGCTTGGGCCAATTGCTCCAAAGCATTGGTGGTTTTGCCCATTGCGCTCACAACAATTAAAATTTCTTCTCCCTCAAAAGCGTTCAATACGGTTCCTACATTCCGCACCGCTGCTGCGTTTTTTACCGAAGCTCCCCCAAATTTAAATACTTTCATGCTGTTCTCTCTTCAAAGGCCAAATATAATTAAATCGGGGCTTTTCTTTAAATCTATGCTGCAAGCAGCAATAAAATCATATCAATTGTACGCATTTGATGGTTGTTTTGGCTTTTTTTAATATCTTTCAAAACGATTGATATTTGATGCTACCAGCTTGCCTTCAAGGGCTGCAAATTCCCAAAAATTTCTTAATTTAAAATCTTAAGAAAATCTTATGGATTCTGCGTTTTACCTTTGAGCTATCAAGCCCCCAATACCGAATAAAAAATGAGACGATTTATACATATACTTGGCGTTTTAATTACCTTACTAATTTTTTCTGCGCCCGCAAAAGCCGATCACGTGGTAGGTTCAGACGTTGCCTACGTTTGCAGCGGTACTCCCGGAATTTACAATGTAACCTTTAAAATTTACCGCGATTGTCAAGGTATTCAA